>JAVXIJ010000130.1:0-3981 GCA_036648415.1 Christensenella sp. | reverse complement strand
GTCGGGAATCTTGAAGTCGTTCATCTGAATATATTTGCCCGAAAGCGGATAACCCGCCACCATGCCGATTTTCGCTAAATCTGCATAGGAATAAATCGGTATTAGGTCGCTTTGCGTCACTACCGCCTTTACGGGTGCGTCACTATAATTTCCCACGCGGTCTATGGCATAAATATACCATGTACCCACGCTTAGCGCGCCGCCCCAGCTTTCGCCGCCCGCAATGCGCTCAAACGCCGTACTGCCCGCGTCTGCGGGTTTTGCGCCCGTTGCCGTCATGCTCGCGTAAACCTCGCGCACGCCCGACTGCGTATCTGTAACTTTTGCGCTCACGTTCTGTTTTTCCGTGCCTGTCATCTGTGTTTTCACATCCGAAACACGCGGAGAATAAACATCCCGCAGTAAATCAAATTCCAGTGCCGCGCGTACCGTGTTGTCGGTCTTGCTCTGCGCCACAACATAAAGCTTGCCGCCCGCCGTAAGCCCGTTTGCCGCCACCAATGTATATATGCCGTCCTTGCTCGTATCTTTTATAAGGTTTATGCCGCTCAGCGCCGCCTTGTCCGCCGTCACAAACACATCCACGCCGCCCGTAACCGCCGTGCCGACCGTCACCCCAACCTCTGCGCCCACCTTTTGCGCGCCGTTCACCCAAACGGTGTTCGCCGCCGGAATAAGCTTGAGGTCTGAAAGGGTTATGCCTGTTGCGCTTCCTGTCATACGAATCATATCATCGGTAATAAGAGTACCTGTCGGCGTTAAGGACGCCGGGCTGACCTTGTCTGTTACATCATTTGCCGTAAATACATTTCCTGAATATACCTTTACCGTTTGTTCTGCCGTAAATGCATTGTTTCCGACAAAACCACCGATAAATTTTTCTGTCGCATTAGCAAGACCATTATACTGCACTTTTCCTGTCGCGCTGCAATTTTTCATCGTTGTTAATAATCCATTGGAATGAAAATCATTACATGATGTCCCAATAAATCCGCCCATTTGCAACCTATCTACTTTAGAACCATCATAATATACTGTCGCACTGCTTGAACAATCCGTTATTGTATTTCCGCCCCATGCCGAAGCAGAAAACCCGCCAAGCGTAATCATTACGGGAGATTTAGCTGTGACACTGCCGCCTATCACCTTACAGCTGCTCACCTTTGCATTCTCAAAACCGCAAGAAAAGCCGCCGACATAATTTCCGTCGGCTGTACTGCTTCCCGATAAGCTTAAATCGGTATCTTTAACAATACAATTCCTCAATGATGTTCCGCCGTATGTATAAGAAGTAATGCCCCCCATGAAAGAGCCTGTAGTGCTTGTTACCGACACAGTACTTGAATCCACCGTGACATTCTCAATGTTTGCCCCTTTAGCGGCAAGAGAGATAAACGGCGAATAGGATCTTGCCGTCATATTTGAAATTGACATGTCTACATCTTTTAATGTTAAATTCTTCGCTGTGCCACAGAATCTCCCAAAAAGACCCGTTCCATATGGGATCGGACCCGAAGCGTCATTTTCCCATACTTGAACTTTGTTCCACGTCATATTTTTGCCGCCCATAATACTGCGGTTTCCGCCGTCATAAGTGCCTGTAAACGGTGTTGTGAGATTGCCTATCGGCGTATGCACCGCATTATCGGGAATGGTAAAGTCTTGCGTTTGCAAATAGCTTCTGCTGTTTGTATAGCCGTTTTGCGGCTCTGTGCCGATTTTTATAAATGTATTATAATCGGGAACAGCAATCACGCCCATAACCTTGACCGTTTGCGCAATCTCGTTATAGCCGGATTTAGAGTAATATGCTTTTAATGTTATTTCCGCAGGTGCGGGGCAAGCCGCCTTTTGGCGCACCTTTACCGTTTGACCTGTGGTGTTCAAAAGCTCAAAATACGGAGCGACCGACGCGGCGTTTTCAAATTCCCAACGCACGCCCGAATAGCCAAACGCGTCACCCGCAGAGTCGACCGTCACAGGCGTGTTAAGCGCCGTGATATTTACGGGCGAGGGTACGGGGGTTGGTGCTGTGATTGGGTTTATGCCCGCAACCACATATTGGTTGGTGTTGATGTTCGGCATTGTGCCGCCCGTTCCGAAACGCGCCGCCAAAGCGTCTGTGCGGTAAAGGTTGCCCTCAAACACGCCCGCCTTGTTTATGCAAGGTTCCTTTGCATAATTAGTGCCGATAAAGCCGCCCAAATTGACAGTATCGGTATAATTAAGGTTCATGCTGCTCATCGCCTTACAATTGATGAACTTTAGCTCCGCATTATCAGGTGTAAGCGAGCCTAAGATACCGCCGAAGCCGCCCATCGTCTTTACAACAGAGCTGTCGCGCTCAACGTTTATCCTGCCACTTGCCACGCAATTTTTAAATGTTACCTTTTGTGAAACAATACTACCAAAGAACCCGCCGCCATACACATAAGAATTTGCGGCGCTCTGATTGGCTCTTGTGATTTCGGTGGAGGTCGAACAATTTTCAAAATAGCTCGTCAGCCGCATAACTAACCCGACAAAGCCACCGATAGCTATTTCGCTGCCGGCGCTTAGCGAATCCGCCGAAAGCTTGCCGCCCTCTGACCCGGAATTTATGAAATTAGAATCCCCTCTGCCTGTCTGATATGCGCACGCGCCCACAAATCCGCCGACATACACATTTTTAATTGATTTTGCCGTAATGATCGGGTTTGTAACCAAGCAATCCTTTACATTTCCGCCCTCAACAACGCCCATAAGTCCGCCCGCATATACAGGACATCCGGCATTCACTTTAATGCTGATGTTGTTTACGTTGACGCGCTCAAGGCTGCTGCTGTAGGTTTCGCCGATTGCGCCCGCCTGCAACTCATCTGTGACCGCAACATCAATATCTATTGCGCAATTGCTGATTGTTACATCGCTTATGGTTGCGCCGTGCGTAACACCCGCGAGTATGCCGTATTGCGCTATCGCAACAGAATCGCCCGACTTTGTCATCGTAATATCTTTTACATTCAAATTGCGCATTGTTCCGCAGAAATCCCCAAACAAGCCATATACAGGACCCCAGTCGCCCCTTGCGCTATCGTTCCACGTCATGTTTTTGCCGCCCGTAATGGTGAAGCTGCCGCCGTCATATGTGCCCGTGAAAGGTGCGCCGTTGCTGCCTATCGGCGTATGCGCCGTGCCGTCAGGAATGGCAAAATCGTTCATTTGGATATAATCACCCGAAAGCGGATATGCCTTATCCACCCCGATTTTCTTCATGTCATCATAAGAATATATACCGATACGCCGTGCCGCCTGCTCTACCGCAAGCCCTGCCGCGCTCATGTTTCCGACGTTATCCACCGCGTAAATATACCACGCCGAGCCCGCCGTCGGCGCAGAAAGCTTGCCCGACCACGAATTTGCAGCGTCCGAACCCTTTGTAAGGTTCACTCTGCCGCCTATTGGCGGCGCAGTCGGTGATGTAGAGGCAAACACAGCCTTTACGCCCGATTGAGAATCTGTCGCATTAAGCGTCACATCAAAGCCGCCGCCCGCCGTTTTGGTTGCCAAAAGCCCGCTTAGGCGCGGCGAATAGATGTCGCGTATTATGTTGAATTCCTGCACAACACGGTTGGCAGTGTTGCCCGCCTCCTGCGCGATCAAGTATAGCTTGCCCGTTTCTAAAAGCCCCGACGCAGCAGGAAGCTTGTAGGTGTTTGGCGCAAAAATACCCGTTGGTGCAGGAATGTTTGTGCCCGTTGTGGCGGCGCTGTTTGCCGACACAAAAACCTCAAGCGCGCCTGCGACAGCCGCCGTCTTTGTGATGTTTGCCTGCAATCCCACACCCGCAGAGCCGCTTACCCACGCGCCCTCGGGCGGGTCAAGCATCAGCTTTGAAATGGTGATAGGTGCAGCCGCAAGGCGAATCATTTGGTCGGTGATTTGCGCATCCTTAATTTTTGAGTTTGCTCCGACCTTGTTTAAATATTTACAATCTGCCGT
>JAVXIJ010000129.1:0-4047 GCA_036648415.1 Christensenella sp. | reverse complement strand
TCCGTCTATCGTGGGTCTTATTCCGATTTTTACCATTTGCTCATGCTCCTTTATCTTTTTTTTACATTTACTTTATCTGCTGTCCATACCAGTATAAGCTATTTATGCTTTGCGTACCACTCTCTTTTTGAAAATAATTCGCAAAACATAAACTTTTAAACGCGGGCGGGGAATATTCCCCGCCCGCGTCAGAAGTTATTTAAGTATTGTTAATCAATCATAAACCAATTTAGCAATGTCAGCTTCGTCCATATTCTTCGCGTTGTACCATTTTGCACCGGTATCAACATCAGAAACTTTCTCGCCGCCCGCAGCTTTTACTGCGAGGTCAACTGCTTTAAAGCCAATTTGGTAGGGGTCTTGTGTAACGGAACCAAGGAACCAACCATTCTTTACAGCAGCTTTCTGTGTTTTGCCTGCATCAAATCCTGCAACTGTCAAATCTTTATATTTGCCTGCTGCTTTGTCAAGATCAGAGCCGTCATTCGTCGCATTCAGGAATCCTGTTACAGAACCTTCATTTGAGCAGAACACGCCGATAAGGTTTTCTTCCTGCAATGCCGCACTGCCGATGTTTTTCAGGTCAGCTGCGTCTGTTGTAGGAGCAATATGTACGGAAATGATAACCGCAGGAGTTTTTGCTGATTTCGCAACGTAAAGGTCATGTCCTTCTACCGATACCTGCTCCGGGAAAGTTGCTTCCGCAGCTGCCTTGAACGTGTCGATAAATCCCTGTGTACGCTGTGTAACTGATGTAGATGTAGCATCCTGTGAAAGAACTGCAATTCTTACAGGTTTCTCAGGTGTAGCAGCTTTAACTTTGTCTGCAAATGCAGTGTCTTTCATCATTTCTGTTGCAGCCAAGCCTGCAGCCGCTTTGTTGTCTGTCGAAGCCGTAGCAACGATAGAACCCGCAGGTGCATCCGGAACGCCGGAGTCAAATCCTACAACCGGGATACCGGCCGCTTTTGCGTCTGTAAGCTGCTGTGTAACGGAATCCGTTGCAAGAGCCGCGAGGCAAATTGCCGATGGCTGTTTGGAAAGAGCACTGTTGAGCATGTCAACCTGTGCCTGAATGTCACTCTCACTCGGAGGGCCTTGGAAGTTAATCTTAGCATTCAATTCTTTGCCTGCTGCTTCCGCGCCTTCTTTAACTACTTGCCAGAACTGATGCTGGAAGCCTTTAGCAACCAACTCAACCGATAAATCACCTGCCGGTTTTGCTGCTTCCGACGCCTCAGGTTTTGCTGCTTCTGTTGCTGCCGCTTTTGATTCTTCTGGAGCTGCCGACGGTGTTGCCGCCGGTGCGCAAGCTGCGAACATAAACGCGCAAGCGAGCACTACTACTAATACCATTGTAAGTTTTTTCTTCATTCTTTATTCCTCCTTAAAAGTCTGTTACTATTTTGCCACAGGCATTTGCCTGTTATGCACTGTTTACTTATGCCGCTACTTTAACTTTTGTTGCAGATTTCTGACGATAGATGTCCATCAGCACCGCAAGTATAACTACCACGCCTACAAAGAATGTCTGCCACTGTGGCTGAAGCCCTATTGCCGTAAGTCCGGTTTTCAGTACCGCCATGATGAACACACCGATCATTGTGCCCGACATGGAACCGACGCCGCCTGCAAGTGATGTGCCGCCGATTACAACCGCCGCGATACCTTGCAGCTCAAGCCCGTTTCCTGTACCCGGAAGTATCGTTGTGTAGGTCGCGCTGTACATAAGAGCTGCGAAACCGCAGAAGATACCGTTTACAACATATACAAGGGTAAGCCATTTTGTTGTGTTGACGCCTGAAAGTCGTGCAGCTTCCTCGTTAGAACCAATTGCAAATGTATATTTGCCGAATTTTGTTTTGTTGAGTAAAAACATCGCTATGAGGAAGAATGCCACGAGCCAAACTATGCCAATCGGGAATCCCTCCGGAGTTTTCAGAAATACTGATTTGAACCAGCCGTCAGCTTCTGCCGCGGTGGGCCAGCGCTGTGTCTGTACAGATGTGATGATTGAGCCTAAGCCCTGTGAAATCATCATGGTGCCTAATGTTGCAATGAAAGGCGGCAATCTCAATTTGGAAATCAAGATACCGTTGAAAAGCCCGAATATTGTCGGAATTGCGATTGTCAGAACAATCGCACCTATGAAGGGCCATCCCCATGTGTTATACGCATAACCGCCGATAAGAGCGCCGCACATCATGATAGTACCGATAGAAAGGTCGATTCCGCCGGTGATTATTACAAATGTTACGCCCAATGCCAGGAACCCAATAAAGTACGCGGATTCCAATATGTTCATTATAAAGCTTACTCCGTCAACATTTTTGCCAAACACGCCGTATACAAAGAAGAATACGAACAGTATGACTAATGCGCCTAAAGCCAATAATTTTTGCAGTTCGATCTTTTTGCCGCCCTGCTGTTTTAATGCTTTTGCTTCGTTACTCATTTTCCCCTACCTCACTTAACTTCTTAAGGTGGCATACTTCATTATGCCTTCCTGTGTCGCTTCACTGATATCAATCTCACCTGTCATTTTGCCTTCACACATAACGAGCACGCGATCGCTCATTCTTAAAAGCTCCGGCATTTCGGATGAAATCATGATAATGGACTTTCCTGCGCTTGCAAGCTGATTCATCAATTTGTAAATCTCGCTTTTCGCACCTACGTCAATGCCGCGCGTCGGTTCATCAAAAATCAATATATCGCAATTCCTGACAAGCCATTTTGCAATAACCACTTTTTGTTGATTGCCGCCCGACAGATTACGTACAAGCTGTTTAATGGATGGTGTTTTAAGGTCTAATTTATCAACATATTCCTGCGTTGCCGCCGCAATCTTGCCCTCGTTCACCACGCCGCCGTTTACGAAATCATCCATGGACGCCATTACCACATTGTCGGAAACCGAAAGCCCGATTGCAAGCCCGAATGCTTTTCTGTCTTCAGAAAGATAACCGATACCATGCGCAACCGCATCTTCCGGACTGTTTATACTGACTTCCTCGCCTTTAACGTGAATCGTGCCGCTCGCTTTAAGGTCAGCCCCGAAAATAAGCCGCGCCGTTTCTGTACGTCCTGCACCCATAAGCCCCGCAAGCCCTAATATCTCGCCTTTTTTCAGCTCAAAGGATACATCCTTTACCATAGGCGAAACAAGATGCTCTACCTTAAGCACTGTCGGTGCATCCGGTGAAACCGCACTGTGCGTTTTTGGTTCTTCATAGATTGTACGGCCAACCATCATGCTTATTATCTG
This sequence comes from Christensenella sp., assembly GCA_036648415.1. Lineage (GTDB taxonomy): Bacteria > Bacillota > Clostridia > Christensenellales > Christensenellaceae > Christensenella. The sequence goes on along the minus strand of JAVXIJ010000129.1, from coordinate 779 downwards.
GTCCATATCCGTATCTTCCGTTCTCACGGTGTCTACATATTGTCCGTCACGCATAACGGTTATGTCGTCTGTAATAATCTTAAGCTCTTCCATTCTGTGGGAGATATACACAATTCCCACACCTTTTGATTTAAGATCACGCACAAATTTAAACAAATCATCAATCTCTGAATTTGTAAGCGCCGCAGTCGGCTCATCCATAATGAGTATGTCCGCTTTTAGAGAAATCGCTTTTGCAATTTCTATCATCTGCTGCTTAGCTACTGTAAGTGTATTGACCTGCGTATTTGGGTCAATATCAAGATTCAAGGATTCAAGAAGCTCTTTTGTCAACTGATTGACTTTCTTTTTATCAAGAACAATCCCTTTTTTCGGCTCTCTGCCGATAAAAATGTTGTCCGCAACCGTTAGGTGCGGCATCAAGTTGAGTTCTTGGTGGATCATACTGATTCCGTCTCCCAGTGCATCGGCCGGCGTTTTATAGTTTACCTCACGCCCTTTTACTGTAACCGTGCCGCTGTCGCGTTCATAAATTCCTGTCAACACTTTCATAAGCGTTGATTTTCCTGCGCCGTTTTCACCGACCAAACCGTGAACCTCGCCCTTTTTGAGCTCGATTTCCGCGTCATCAAGCGCGTGAACGCCGGGGAAGCTTTTTTGAATATTCTTCATGCTCACCACAACTTCAGCCATGTAATGTTCACCCCTCCATGTTTTTTAAAATACCGTTTATAAGTTCGTTAGATGTTTTGCAACAATTACACTATAATTCTTATAAC
>JAVXIJ010000128.1:0-4180 GCA_036648415.1 Christensenella sp. | reverse complement strand
GAGCCCCGAGGTCTTGACCTTTAAGGGCGCGGGCGGATAATATCCGCCCCTACAGATGTGGGGGTTTGTGGGCGGAGCCCCAATGAAGTCTGGACGTTTTGCGGAAGAATCGTCATCCGACGGCTTCGTTAATTGTGTAGGAAACATTTGTGAATTTTTCGCCTGCGCGCGCAAGCTCCGACGGGAAATCAAATGTCAGATCGACGGTATCATTTGGGGAAATCGTTTGCGGAGCGTTCAGCATTTCAGTATAAAGTATGTTGGTATCGTTTGAAAAAATGGCTGTGACGCTCAGTTTTTGGCAAGCATAGGCAGAGGCGTTTGTCAGTTTAAGCGTGTAAGATGAATCTGTTTTGGTTTCCTCTGCGCCGAGTGCGGAGGAAATATCGGTGTATTGGTTGTTGTTCATAGATACAGAAACATTTGCCGAAACTGCGGGCGGCAGCTCGCCGTCGCCCTTATCAACGGGAATGGCGATTTCTTTTCCGGGAGTGGTTTGATGAAAATCATACAGCTTTTCTCCGTCGGGATAAAAAACGTGAACGGTGAGGGTGGGAATCGCAAGGTCGTTAGTGTTTTTCACCAGTACGAGCATATTGTTTCCGCCAATCATGGTGGTTTTGCATTCAATGCGGTCAATATATTTTTGCAGTGCATCGGTTATTTGCTGTGTGTCATAAATCGGCACGCCGTTTTCCTCTGTAACAGCGGATTCAGGCACTATTCCGCCCTTTACGAGCGCGTCAATTTCCGTTTCGCTTAAAGGCTCGCTTGGCGCAGATGCGGGTTCGTGCGCGGCGACATCCGTTTTGGTGGGGGAATCTGCGGCGATTTGCGTAGTTTTGGCGGCGCTCACAATTTCCATTTCGCCTATATTCGGAACTGCGCAAGCAGTAAAGCTAATCATCGAAACAAGCAGTGCGGCGCTGAGCAGAAGTATTTTTCTCATGTATGGCTCCTTGGCATATTTTACAAAAACGTTTGGTTTTTTATTCTTTGTAATGCAATTATAACAGATGTGGGGGTTTTGTGTTACAATAAGAGATGGATTTTACAAAATATTCACGAATGACGCGAAGAGCGGACGAAAAACGCATGGAAAGGCGCATATATGGCGTATACAACGGTAATTTTCGACTTGGACGGGACGCTTTTAAACACGCTGGAGGATTTGGCGGACAGCCTTAATTATGTGCTCGCAAAAAGAAATCACCCCACTCGCACGATAAACGAGGTGCGGGATTTTGTGGGGAACGGCGTGCAGGTGCTTTGTGAGCGCGCATTGCCGCGCGGCGCGGCAAAGAGCGAAAAAACGGCGGTGGCAGCGGAATTTCGCGCGAGATATAAAGCGCATTTGCAGGACAAAACGCGTCCGTATGATGGGATTATCAAGCTGCTTGAGGAGCTTGCGGAGCGAGGGGTTAAAACGGCGGTGGTATCAAATAAATTTGACGCGGCGGTTAAGGCTTTATGCGGTGAATATTTTGGCGGGCTTATCGGCAGTGCGGCGGGCGAAAGCGAAACAGTGCGCAAAAAACCTGACCCCGATATGGTGTTGCAGGTGATAAAAGAGCTTGGCGGAGAGCTGTCACAGACGTTGTATGTGGGGGATTCCGAGGTGGATGTGCAAACCGCGCAAAATGTCGGAATAAAATGCGTGGGCGTGACTTGGGGATTTCGCGATAAGCAAGTGCTCATAAACGCCGGTGCGGATTATATAGCGAAGCAACCATGCAAGCTTATCGGGATAGTGCAGGGCGAGGGATAAGGTGACGGGATGTGCCCGTCGGTGTGAAAGGTTGCGCGTTTTGCGTGTGCGGCATCACAAATTTTTAATGTTCAGTGGGTTAAATTCAAATACATAGCCGTTATAGATATGCCGTTCACCATATGTTTTAGAAAACACAGAAAGACTGCGGCAAAAAAATTGTTCGTCGATTTCTAAAAAATCACAAAATTCGTCCATGGTGCGCAGCCCGCGTTTAAAGCCCAAAAGCAGCTTTTCCATGGGCATAACGCGCTCCGCCGCCCAGCGGTCAGCCATATATTCATATTTATTTTGGATGTGCTCGTCAGCGTCAAGCAGGTTTTGGGCGCAGGTATATTGATGTCCCAATTCATGCGCGGTTATCGCGTTTTTTTGTGCTGTATTTTCAAGAGCAGAGCTCAATAAAATAGTTTTTCCAATGGTTATCGCGTTGAAGTTGCTGCGAAAAGAATGCGTTTTTAACGTAATTTTATTTTTCTCTATTTCTTCCTCTAATATCTCGTTTAACATACTGCCACCCCTTAAATTAGGCATAAAATTTTATGCCGTAATTCTATTATAACAGTCGTGAGTGTCGAATGATGTCGATTTAAAGTGAGAAAAAATATTTTTTAGGAGTTTTTGCGTTTGTTGTAAATGGCGATTATTTCCTCGATTTCGAGGCGTTCATCGGCGGTGAGGCGGTCATAGCCTTTGGGCGCGGAAAGCGCAACCAAAAGCTCGCGTTCCGTATCCTGCGCGGGTTTATCGGTGAGATACAGTATGTAGTCTACGGAAACATTAAAAATTTCTGCCATTTTCTTAAGCGCGGCAATGTCGGGCTCATAATTTTCGTTTTCCCAACCGGAAAGCGCGCCCTGTGTGATGCCCAAGCGTGCGGATAGATCTGTTTGTTTTAGTCCGTGCTGAAGCCTAAGCTCTTTGATTCGATTCATATAAAACACCTCGCGTTTCAGCCGTTTTCGTCATCTCGTGTAAATATGAGCAAAATTTATATTTATTCTGCTAATATGTCTATTTTACGTTATGCGGGCGACTTTTTCAACAAAAAATATATTAGTTAAATCAATATTAGTGCTTGACAAAGTATAAAACATGGGTTAGTATTAGCTTAGTTAATATTAAGTAAACTAATATTGGAATGAGGAGGACTATTATGAGGAAAAAGAAAGCGGAGCTTGCCTGTGAACTTGCGGATATTGCAAATCGCGGTAAAAAGCGGAAAACGGGCAGCAAAAAGTGCAGGGTGTATGTGATTTATATGAAAAAGGCAGGTGGTTTCAGATGATGATAGAGGATGCGCCGTATATAAAAAATTATATGTTGACGGGCGAGGAAAATCCGAGATTTTGCGGTGAGCGATTAGAGGAAATAGACGAACGGCTCACGGCGCTTATGGATGAGCGGCGGGAGGTAGAGGAATTTGTGTGGATCGACGCAGATATAAGGGACGACGTGTTAAATGATTATGACACGCAAATACGCGGATGTGAGCGGATTATGGAATATTATGAAAGCGGTGGATGGAGATAATGGGCGGGGCAGAGATGTTATTACAGCGATATGGAAACTTGCGGCGGCGCATTAAGGACTGCAACGAAAACATCAGGGAGCTTTATGCGGAAAAGAATTCGTGCACGGATAAATTGCTGTGCCCCGCTAAGCTCGGCAGAGAAAGCCAGCGTTCCAACATAAGCGGCGACCCAGTGTATTCCACGGTGCAGCTTATGGTTGACGTGTATGATGTGCGCATTGCGGAGGCGGCAGAATATTTGAAACGGCTGTGTGCAGAGCATGACGATATTGAGCGCACGATTGAGGCGGCGATGCTCACGGCAGATGAAACGGATTATTTGCGAATGCGGTATGTGGAAAAGCGCAGTGTGATGGTGATTGCGAACATCATGAATTATTCTGAGCGGCAGACGCAAAGAGTGCGGCTTGCGTTGCTGCGCGCAATCGCGCGGGCGATGGGCAAGTAAGGGTAAAGGGCAAGCAAGGGTAAAGGGCAAGATATAAAATCAGGAGGTAACAAAATGGAAATGATATTTACAGTGATAGGAATGGTGCTGGCATTTTTGGCGGGGGCGTATGTGCGAAAGCCGTTTTGCGTTTTTGTTAAGCGTGAAAAACAAATAGTTGAATCGACAAAGGAGCAGCAGAGCAAGGATAAGCAGGCGGAGCAGCTTAATAATTTGATGAATTATAATGGACGGGTGAAAGAGGACGAATAAGGAATGGGCGGACGGTGGCGTGCAGCGTTATAAGGTCTTGACCTTGTAGGGGCGGATAGACGCCCGCAAAAGTATTTATATTTTCAGACACATATCCGTAAGTGCTGTACATAATGTATAACTAATATATTTCTTATTGGAAATGCGGAGCATTTCGGGTCAAGGGAGCTTGCTCCCT
>JAVXIJ010000127.1:0-4256 GCA_036648415.1 Christensenella sp. | reverse complement strand
CCGAATGCTTTAGGAGCGAGAAGTTATCGCATTGCGGGCATTTCCGTAAATGGCGGAGCGGAAATGACGGTATATGACACGAGCAGCCTTTCCGCGGCATGGGCATTGACTTGCGGATATGCAACAGGGGGAAGTACTGCGACGATGACGCTTTATTCCGACTGGTATCCTTCCAGCTATATCGACGTGCCCTCCGGAACAAATATTCGCATTAATTTGAACGGATATACCGTAAACCGCCGCGCCGCAAGCGCAAGCGGAAGCGGTATGGTTTTTTATGTGAGAGAAGGTACAAAGTTTGAGATCGCTGATTGGTCCGCCGGCGGAAACGGTAAAATTACGGGCGGCTATGGCTCGGGATACGGCGGAGGAATTCATATACTGTCGGACTCAGAGGTAACCTTGAGCGGCGGCAACATCATGGGAAACAAGAGCACAAGCGGCGGCGGCGGTGTGCAGCTTGCCGGAAACGACAATACCAAATTCATCATGACAGGCGGCTCTGTTTCAAACAACGAAGCGGTGGACACTTACGGCGGCGGTGTTTATATTTGGGACGGAATGGTGAGGGTGCGTGGCGGAAGCATCTCAAACAACACAGCAACTTACGGCGGCGGTGTTTATATTAGGGATACGGCGACGAGGGATTATATCTTTCTGATCTCCGGTGGTAATATTTACGGTAATCATGCGCAATACGATGGCGGCGGTGTTTATGTTGCCAAGGGTACTGCCGCATTTACCGGCGGCAGTGTATCTGACAACGACGCGCAAAACAACGGCGGCGGTGTTTATGTACACAGCTTGGAACTCACATATCCCGCATTTCTTGTCAGGGGTGCCGATATTACCAACAACACCGCACGACAAGGGAACGGCGGCGGTCTTTATATGGCCCTTGCCGGAGTAGGATTATCGAGAATCGTCAGCGGAAACATTAAAAATAATTATGCGCGAAAAGACGGCGGCGGGATTTATGCGGCAAACATGAGCCACGTCACACTGGGCGATGAGAACGGCGCAGGCAACAATAAACCGTTGGTAATCGATAACAATTCTCCCGAGAATTTGTTTTTGCCGAGCGGATCTACGCTATATACCGTAGATCCTTTGGCAGCCAATTCAAAAGTCGGCATATACACAGCCGATACCCCTTCGGGACAAGAGATGGACCTTACCATAATAAAAATCAAGGAAACACTTCCTCTTGCAAGGTACTTTTCCGATCGCAGTTTATTTGAGGTGCGCGCAGGCGTATCCGGCAAACTGGTTTTGACTAAAAAAGAGGACGGCGGCTCTGAGGTCACAAAATACAATGGCCAACCGCTGAAAAAGGGAATATATTCCTTTACGACCACAGAGGGCGGCAGCGATAAAACGGCAAACTATTACTATACCGACGGATATTTTATGGAAGGTCCCGATTTTGCGGGAACGGCAACCGTGTACAACAGCCATCTTGCCACGATGTCATACAACCTTGCAATGGCGGCGTTTGGCGCAAGTACCGACTATCCCCAAAAATATCAGTATGCGGAAAATCTGCTGGCAGACATTGGCTTTAAAGACATCAAGCATAACAAAGCGTTCACAGAAAAACCCACCAAAGATTCTATCGGCGTAATTGCGGGGCAAAAGTATTTGTCGGATCACGAATGGCTTGTCCCTATTGCCATACGCGGCGGCGGATATGAGAGCGAGTGGGCAAGCAACGTGACCTTAGGCACGGGCACAGGCGAGGCAAAAGGGTTTGAATCTGCGGCAACGCAGGTGATGACGTTTATAGACCAATATTTAGAGGAAGTTCAGCTGACCGGTGTAAACAATGTGAAATTCTGGATCGTCGGGTTTTCGCGGTCGGCGGCAGTGGCAAACATTGTATCTAAGCGGCTCGTTGACAGAAATCCACACAACGAATACAAAGTTTACTCCTATTGTTTTGAACCGCCGCAAGCTGCGTTTAACTATGATCCGCAATATACACGTCCCTACAACAGCATTTTTAATATTATGAACGCCTCCGACATTGTTCCGCGTGTAGCGCCCGTAACCATGGGGTTTTCACGCTATGGCAGAACAGTGTCCATTCCCGATTCAACCGTGGGTACGACTTCCTATGACAAAAGAAAGCTAAATATGCTCGCACAGCTTGGCGCAGTCAATCAAAATGTGATGTTCGGCGATAATTTTGAAGAAGCAACCATCAATTATATCGACGGAGTAATCGGGCTGAAAAATTACACATCCGCAACGGGTAATAAGGTGTTGTTCAGCAGTTTTATAGATGATTTCTTTGATAAATTTGTAAAGTGGACGGTGGAAAACCGTCACAACTATTCCACGCAAACATGGGGGAACTCCATTACCATAGAACAGGCTCTTTCCAACGTTGCCCCGCTTCCGTTCACCATTCCCGCAGAGCGGAAAGCAGAGATTATGAAAGCTGCGTCGGGCATCATGGGAAGGATGTATAAAACGGAAATGTATTGGCTGTATCGCTATATGGTTCGGTGGGTAGATTGTCCGAAAACGGTGGGCGATAATGAGCGGAAATATATCACGGATATGCTCTGCACGCTGGTGCTTAGGAATACGCAAGAAGAAATTGATAATAACAAAACTAATCCGAGTAAATATCCATTGCCCGATAACATCGGAAATCATTTGACTGCACAGGAATATAGGGATGTGGAAACGGCTTTGCCTACCATAATCGATTTTCTGTTTACCTTTTTGTCACGGGATTACTGGAAAACCGATCAGCATTATGTAGGTTCGCTGGTGCATAACATGGATATTTTGCTGCAGCCGCATTATCCGGAGATCGTTTTGGCGTGGCTGCGTACCTACGACAGCTTTTATGATAACGACAACAGCCATAAGCCTGCAGAGGAGATCAAGCACACAGCGCCCGATGCTCCTACGAGTAATTTGGAGCAAAAAACCTATTATACAAACCAGACCGTAAAGCTTAGCTGTACAGATCCGAATGCCTCAATTTTTTATACGACAGACGGAACAGACCCAAAAATAAGCACAACGCGGCAGGTATATCCAAGAGGAAGAGGCGAAACGGGAATATCCCTGTCTGCGGACAGAGGACTGGTGCAGAAGCATGAAATCAAAGCTGTGTCGCGCAGCAATAACCTGTTCAGCAAGGAAGCGTGCTATAAATATACGTTGAGTCAGGAGCTTTACAAAGTGCGTTTATTGGGATATGAGGGCGAAAGAATAATGGAGTATGCAGGTGGCGAAAAAGTGATCTTAGCGGCTCCTACATACGATGACAAGGTGTTTAGAAATTGGTGGATAAAGAACTCGCACGGAGACTATATTACGGAGGATCTGCTTGGCGCGGAAAATGTAAATTCGAGCCCGGCGCGCTTTGATATGCCGGCTACTGATTTACGTATCGGCACCACCTACAATAGCAAAACAGATCAGGTGGAGATCGAATTGGCATCGCCCACCGACCCCGCACTCAAAAACAAAGCGGAGTGGCGGTATAGAAAACAAGGTGCTTCCGGAAGCTTCGTTTATCATGGCAGCATAGGTTGGAATGACCCTAACCGTCCTGTAAAAAGCAAGGATGGAGTCCCTGTCGCGGTCAACTGGAGCAAAATAAACGGGGCTTATGTTGCCGAGGTTACCTTATTGCCGAATGCAGTTACAAAGAGCGGTGCATTTGCAAAACAAGTAAAAGTGATTGCAAATGAAACAATGGACACCACAACCAAGTGCAATTCTGACGGCAGTATTACGGCAACGGTGACATTTAGACCAAAAACAACAACGGTGCCTGATGCGTGCAGCCCTGTCACGGTGCTGCAAGGCACGACGGCGGCAAGTCTTCCCTTGCCCGCAAGCATCCTGATTGACACCACCTTTGGCAAAATGATGGTTGGCGTTACATGGGATACAAGTGCGTATAAGGGTGAGGCAGAGGTCGGCACGTGGACGCTTTCGGGTGCGCTTAACTTTGCGGACGCTAATATTGAGGATGTATCGGGCGGAAAAGTTAAAGCAAGCATAACGGTTACGGCGCAGGCGGCGGCGGTCGCCTCTCCCCCCACGGCATCGGTTGCGGCGGGAGTTTATGAGAAAGCGCAGTCCGTTACTCTTGCGTCCGCGGATCCTTTGGCAGCAATCTACTATACCACAGACGGCGTCGACCCAACAAAAGACAGCGCGCTGCTGTACACCCCCGGCACACTTATTGATGCTTTGGGCGGCGCAGAGGGTTCGAGTACCGTGAC
>JAVXIJ010000126.1:0-4306 GCA_036648415.1 Christensenella sp. | reverse complement strand
CCCTCGCGCCATACCTTAGCCGTAATTACCTCGCCCACGGCTTTTTCCGCCAACACCGGAAGATTTGCGCCGGTCGTAAGGTCTTCGCCCGCAAGCTCCGTAATTACATCATTTTGCATAATTCCTGCCGCATCCGCCGGTCCGCCCGGTGTAACCTCCGCCACCAACGCGCCGCGCGGCGTACCCCAAAGCTTTGCGTCCACATCCGAAATCAGCGTATAGCTTATTCCCATGCCCGCACGCGGAATACTTCCGTTTTCAATCAACTGTTCTGCAATATCTATAACTCTGTTGATAGGAATTGCATAGCCCACTCCCTCTGTTGCAATCAAATTCCCCATTTCATCTATGCCCGAATAAAACTTTTTGGCGGTAGTAACACCTATCACCTTACCGTCCGCACCGATAAGCGGCCCGCCCGAATTGCCGGGGTTTATCGCCGCATCCATCTGAATCATGTCCGATTTATTTCCCTCAAGCGTGACGCTGTGCTTTGCAATGCTTATGTGCCCGACCGTCACCGAATTGCTGAAAGCTTCACCATGCACATTGCCGATTGCAACCGCAAGCCCGCCCGCTTTCACATTGTCACTGTCGCCGATCGGCACTGCTTTTATGCCAATATCATTAACCTTAAGCACTGCAATATCGGACGCCGAATCCCCGCCGATTTTCTCCGCCGGATACGTTTTTCCATCCGCCGCAGTCACCCTGATAAGGTTTCCCGTCGCCACTACATGGTTATTTGTAATAATATAACCGTCTTTTTCCGAAATAACAAAACCCGTACCTGCCGCTAATATACGCTCTATCGGCTCCTCGCCCGATACAAGCTGCTTATCATATGTGGCAACTCCTACCACGCTGCCTGATACATTTTCCGCAATCTGCACCGCGGGTTCAGCTGCATTTGCCACATCCTGCGCATCACCGCCCAGCTGTGGTTTTTCACCCGTGCCATCCTGCTGCTGCTCCTCCTTAGTCGGAAGCTTCGGCATTACGGCAAATTGCCCCGCCGCAATCGGCGCAATCACAAAAACGGTCAGTAAAATCCCCGCCACGATCCCCGCCGTAACAGATACGATTATTTTCCACGTACCCTTTTTTTTCTTTGGCTTGGGCGGCTCATACATCGGCTGAGTGCTTTGCTGCTCCTTCACATTTTGTTGCATATTCGGCTGCGGCTCTGCCGTCCGCGGCTGTTCCTGCGGCGCAGAATTACCCTGCCCGTTAAATTGATTAAACCCATTCTCATCCATTTGCTGTCCCTCCGAAATTTCTGCTTTAAATAGTATTGCGCATTTTTTTAATATGTTATCCTTATCATACACATATTATATGAAAAAAACATGAACAAACTTTGAAAAAATTTAATTCTTGTATTAAATCCATTAAATATATACCGCTGATAAAAACCATATCAAATACATTCAATTAACATACAATTCGTTCACTTTTTTTAAAAGTTTTTCATATTCATTGCTTCCATCCGTTTCAAATCTCAATAAAGGAATATTGCATTTTTCTAAAATCGCATTCTTTTTCCCGTCACGAATAATTTGCAATTGGTCTTTTCTATGCTGAACGCCATCAACTTCAATAGCCAAAAATGGTTTTTTGCCTATTGTTTCATATATTAAAAAGTCTAAATGCGAATCAGTATTCATGGCAAATATCCTTTCTTCTTCTGTTAAAACAGAGGTATCTTTGACAATCATTCTTAAAGGATAATGGCATATAACATTTAAAGTCGGATGTGCTGATATTACATCATTTACTAAAATGTACATAAGATTTTCAGAATTATATTCAGAAATGCGCAAATGATTTTTCAAATAATCAATTCGCTGTTTTGTATATTCTTTATACAACATATCAAATACAGAATGTATCTTGCTGTTAATTATATCAAAATTGTTATATTCAATATATGAAATTAAGTCGGCAATATTTCTTTGTTTAGGCTGCTCTTTGTCTGAAACAACTATGCAAAAATGCTTTTTTGCTCTGGAAATCGCAACATTCAGTAAGTTTGGGTCATCACTGAAATCATTGACAATATCATCTACAGTAGAAAAAATAATTGTGTCTTTTTCTCTTCCTTGAAATTTATGTACGGTTTTCACTTCAATTTCTTTCGGCAAATTAGCTTTTAGCATAGCTACTTGGTCTTTATACGGAGCTATGACCCCAACATCTGCACTCCCTGTATTTTTCAAAACTTCATTGACGATTACGTCAACTTGCCTATGATTCGTATACCCTCTGCTGTGCTTACCTGCAGCTGTTTTATATGCAACAATGGCGTTATCTTCATCGCTGTCTTTTGTCAGTATAATAAGCTCATTATTATAAAATTTTTGATTACAATAGTTAATTATTTTATGGCTGCACCTATAATGTTCTTTTAACAGTATTCGCGGAATATCAGGAAATGCAGTGCAAATTGAAGATAAAAAACTATGTGCAGAAAAACGATAATATTTCGGAATTTCGTACTTATCAAATATTGGGTCAGTCTCCGCTTTGGTTTGCGCCGTCACCACATTTTTAAGTTGTTTACTGTCTCCGACCACAACCACATTTTCAGCGCACGCAAGCGCAAGCGCGCCCGTTGTCACATCAATTTGCGATGCTTCATCCATAATCACATAATCATATATTATGTTTGGGTTCAAACTTACTATAGACGAAAATGTAGTGCTTAATATCACCGGATATTCTTTTAAAAATTCTTTAGCTCTTAAAAATAAATCTCCGAGCTGAAACGTTTCTCGTTTTTCTTGCCTTTTATATTTTTTGTAAATCTGATTCCGCAAAAGCTTTAAAGAAAACTCGTTTAGCTCTTCTTGCTTTTTTTCCGCCCTTTCTTTTTCTAAAAACTCCTCGATTGTTGTTATCCTCTTAGTTAATTCTTTGATTTTTGTTTCATAGTACTTTAACTGTAAAGCGCACTTTATTGCAGCAATATTCGCGTAATGTTCTGGAAATTTTATGCCGTATCTAACCCAACTCTTAAATTTATAAAAAGCTGTAATACCTTTTTCAGAACAGCTCTTTTCATCTAAGCTCATCAACAAATTCATAATCTTGTTTGATTTCAGATTGCGTCTTAATCCAATTGAAATAACGTCCACGCTTGTCGAATAAACAAAATAATGTTTTTGCTCTAACTTAGCTTCGGATAACGCAAGTTTAAGCCGCGCCGCCTCCGTTTGCTTATCATATATATTTAATAATTCATCAGTTGCTTTTTTTATGTCGGCATTTAGTCTGACCGCCGTTTTTAAATCAATGTCCCATCCATTCATATCGGGAATTTCGCCCGATTGGTTTTCTATAAATATCTTTTTATTATTGTTGTTCCCAAGCATTGCTGCAACAAATCCAATATTATATTTCTCATCATTCATCTTTTCCAAAACATTCTCAATAGCAGAATTGTTGTTTGAAACAACAAGCACCGTTTTGTGTTGTATCAAAAGATTAGAAATTATATTTAATATTGTTTGTGTTTTACCGGTTCCGGGCGGTCCTTCAATGACGCTCATTTTACTTTCAAGCGCATTTTTTGTCGCCGTATATTGGCTTCTGTTACATCCAAACGGGAAAATAATATTATTCGCTGTTTTAACATCAAATTCTGCATTTTCAGGTAATAAATAATTTGCGAGAACAGATTTTTCACTTACAAATGTTATCTTTTCATATCTTCTCGGCAATATTTTTTCGTTATTGTCATCTTTTAATTCATTATAGCAAGAAAGCTCGCGTAAATAGTTCATTCGTTTTGCCGCTGTTTTGTTTGACAACACAGATAGTGATATTTTTAAATCTTTTTCACTGTAGCAAGCATTTTTACCGTTTTTATACCAAACTCTGATATATGAATATCCACAACTGTTTTTAAATAAAAGTATTTTATCTATATTGCCAAAACATTCATCTCCTCTGCATATTTGAATATCCGTAGGATTCAGTTCTATAGGATTTTTTAAAAAAACAACAGAATTTAATGTGTATAAATATTCTTTATCGCTGTTAGAATATGTTATGCTGTATTTTTGAGCAGACGAATTATATTTAATGGAATATATGGAATACGTTTTATCTTTTCCCTTGCAAATAATCGCGTATTTTTCAATATCCATTTTAAACTCCTATACGATTTTATATATAATGCACTTCATTTATGAAAACACGGCAAAACATCACCCAAAATCAACCCGTGCACAAAACGCTTACTCCCCGTGCGCTTTTTTGAGGGTAAAAGTAAATGTTGTGCCGTCAAGCTCATTTGAAGTTA
>JAVXIJ010000125.1:0-4324 GCA_036648415.1 Christensenella sp. | reverse complement strand
TTTCATTTAAAATTTATTTCTGTCGCCGTAACCTTTGCCGCTCTTTTTATGTGTCGGCGGCTTTTGCGTTCTCTGCCGCTGCTGCTCGCTCGGGCGGCGCTGCTCTATTTCCTCGCGCGGCAGCTGCTTGCGCTGTGAGCTGTTCACCTGCGGCGGACGCTGCTCGCGATGCTGTTGCTGCGCAGGACGATTATTCCCGCTCGCGCCCTGCGGACGCGGCGCACCGCTTGCATTCCTGCGCTTTCCAAACGCGGTATAACCCGCTTTTTTATTTTTATGTATATACACACCAAGCAATATTGCAACCACCACAATGGCAATTATCACTGCCAAAAGTATCATCAACATCGGTGTCATCCCGCCGCTCGGCTTGTCTATCGTAACTGTAGCCACCGGCGTTTTAGACTCAAGCTTTGTGCCGTCCGTCAGTGTGCCCGATATGGTAAAAGTATAGCTTACGGTTTTATCAACCTGCAAGGTTTTCATCACATCCTGCGTTGCATCCTTCATGGAATCTATCTTCGCGAGCTCTCCCAAAGTTGTTTCGCTGATAACAATGTTTTTAATTTCTTCTCCCGTACCGTTTTTAACCATAAACTTAAAATCTACAGGGCCTGATTTTTTAAGCTCGGGTATAAACTCCACATCCATAGTAAGCGCAGTGGCAAGATCCATAGCATCTACCGTAATTTCTTCTGCCGGTGAAGCTGCCTTTACCTCCTTGCCATCCGCGTCTTGAACAGTCGCGGTAAACACATATTTTGTTGTTTGCTTTGGCGTAACCTCAACCGTGCCTTTAGCGGCGCTTCCCGCCTTAAGCTCCGTGCCTGTAAAGGTCACATTGTCGCCGTCCGCGTCCGTCACCTTAAGATTTTTTAAATCTACCGTGCCTTTATTGCGCACCGTAACTTGAAAAGTAACAGCCTCGCCCGCTTTTACCTTGGTGTTGTCCGCCGTTGCCACAACCTCCAAAGAATCTGCCGCCGGCGCAGTGCTTGTGCTTGCGCTTGGCTTTGCTTCGCCGTCAATCGTAACGTTTACCGTGCCTGCCTTCGCCGTGCCCTTTTCACCGTTCGCTGTATAGCTGAACACCGGCTTCACTTCCACACTTGCCGAAAGCTTCGGGTTCCATGTCATCTCCCTGACTTTTCCGGGCTCCAATGTAAATGTATCACCGAGCTGATCCCCGCCGTTTAACGGAGGTGCTTTAAGCGATACCTTTTCAAGGGTTACATTGCCCTCATTTTTGAGCTTAAAGGTAAACTTATCCTTTTCGCCCTTTTTAACGGTGTCACTCTCCACGCTCGCGCTTGCGGTTGCTTTTACAGTTGCGTCCTTTTTCTTTATAACGGCGGTTGCGCTGACCGTTTGGCTTGTGCCCGCCGCATCCACATACGTTGCTTTAAATGTCAAATCCGTATCCAGCATATCCGCGGAAACTTTCCATTCGGGATTGGAACGCGTCGCAACATCTCCTGCCGTAATATCCCCCGCGCTTTCGGAATCATCACCCGGGAAAATAATTTGCGCCCCCGTAATAGTCGCGCTTGTATTATTCTGCAACGTCGCCTTTACAGATGCCGTGCCCTCGCCCGCCAGCGAATCAGGCTTTATGCTTACGGTGAGCTTAACGCTGCCCTCCGCAAAACCCGTCAGTCCGAATGAAATGCACAAGGTGACCGCCAAAATGGCAACTAATATAATCGCTACAATCTTCTTCAAATCAATTTACCTCCATATATACGGTGAATTCAGATTTTCTGTGTCCAACCGAATTTATCTTTACTCTCTCCATATTGGATACCCGTAAGTATATCATAAAATTCAAGTGCAAGCTTGCCCATTTTACCGCCCGCCACCGTGATTTCTTCATCGCCGTACACAAACGTGCCCACCGGGCTTACCACCGCCGCAGTGCCCGTGCCGAACGCTTCGCTCATCGCGCCCGATTTCGCCGCCGCAATCACTTCTTCAATGGAAACCTTGCGCTCTTCCACCGTTATACCCATGTCGCGCGCTATTGTCATTACGCTGTCGCGCGTGATACCGGGGAGTATGCTTCCGTCAAGCTCAGGTGTTACAAGCTTTCCGTCAATCACGAACATCATATTCATAGAGCCGACTTCTTCCACATATTTGCGTTCCTCCGCATCCAGCCACAACACTTGGTCACAGCCCTTGTCATGCGCTTCCACGCCCGCTATAAGGCTCGCCGCATAATTCCCCGCGGTTTTTGCAAAACCCATGCCGCCTTTTGCCGCGCGCACATATTCCTTTTCAATTAAAATCTTAACAGGCTGTAAGCCATGCGCATAATACGCGCCCACAGGCCCCGCCATTATATAAAACACATATTCACGCGCCGCACGCACACCGATAAACGGGTCCATGCCCATATAATTAGGACGAATATAAAGTGATGTTCCCTTTTCGCGCGGAATCCAATCCTGCTCAACCTTTACAAGCTCCTTTAACGCGTCATACACAAACCCCTCATCAATTTGCGGCATTGCCAAACGCTTTGCGGAATTATTCATGCGTGCAAAATTATCCTGCGCGCGGAAAAGCGCAATATCCCCCGTAACCTGCCGATATGCCTTTAACCCCTCAAAAACCTCCTGCCCGTAATGAAAAACCGTTGCGGCAGGCGAAACCTGAAAGTCTTCATATTTTTTAATTTGCGCGTCATGCCAGCCCTCACCCTCGGTGTAGTGCATTATAAACATATAATCCGAAAAAATCGTTCCGAACCCGAGGTTGTTTTCATCCTTTGGCTTCTGCTTCAACTCATCTGTTTGTAAAAATTTGATTTCCATTTCATTTCCTCTTAATCTTATAAAATATTTATTTTGCCGGCTCGATTATAATATCCTCGCCGTCTTTTTCATATATATGCGCACCCGCAAACGCTTCCGTGAATCTCTTTTCCAATGCGCCCAGCCTGCTTTTGCAAACCACCATGCGCGCCGTGACCTTTTCACCGAATTCGGATGTCAGCTGTGCGCCGTACTCCGCCGCTATATTTTCGAGCTTGCCGTAATCGGCATAAGCCGTTTCACACTTCAGCACAGCTGCGGGGATGTGCCACTCCGTCTTTGCAATCGCAACCGCCTCCGCCACACTGCCGCCGTATGCCCGCACAAGCCCGCCCGCCCCGAGGAGCGTTCCGCCGAAATAACGCGTCACCACCGCCAATATGTTTGTAATATTATTCCTTGCAAGCACCTCTGACATCGGCGCACCCGCCGTGCCCTGCGGCTCGCCGTCATCCGCGCTTTTTTTAATGTCGCGCCGCGCGCCCAAAATCATCGCGGAGCAATTATGCGTTGCATTATAATGATGCTTTTTTACACCTGTAAGCGCCGCCTGCGCGTCCGCTTCATTGTTTATCGGAAACAATGCGCATATAAACCGCGACTTTTTTATCACTATTTCATGCTCGACCGCTTCGGCAAGGCACAAATACGGTTCATCTGCACTCATTTATCCTTTACCCGCCAATCAAAACCTTGTGGAAAACCTTTTTGCCTTTTTTGAGCATCGCTTCACCGTTTGTAAGGTCTGCGGCAGTAAGCTCGCGAAACTCGTCCGTTATTTTCTCGCCGTTCAGCAAAACGCCGCCGCCCGCTATGAGCCTGCGTCCCTCGCCGCGCGATTTTGTAAGCTTGCACAGCGTCAATATATCAATAATTTGCGGTGTCGCTTTCCATTGCTCCGCCGAAATTTCTGTTACGGGAATACTGCCGCCCTCTGCCGCGCCGCCAAAAAGCGCTTCCGCCGCTTGCTGTGCTTCCGCGGCGGCTTTTTCGCCGTGCACCTGCTTTGTTATCTCAAACGCAAGCACCTTTTTTGCATTGTTTATCTCGTTATCCCGAAGCGCACAAAGACGCTCAACCTCCTCCATCGGCAAAAACGTAAGCAGCGAAAGACAGGTTTTCAGGTCCGCGTCCGCTACATTTCTCCAATATTGGTAAAATTCATACGGCGAGGTCTTTTCCGAATCCAGCCATACCGCGCCCGACTCCGTTTTCCCCATTTTTTTGCCGTCGCTTTTAAGAAGCAATGTAATGGTAAGCCCATACGCCTCTTTTTGCTCTTTGCGGCGAATAAGGTCTGCGCCCGCAAGTATGTTTGACCACTGGTCATCCCCGCCCATTTCAAGCGTACAGCCATATTTACGGTTCAGCACCAAAAAGTCATACGCCTGCATCAGCATATAATTAAACTCAAAAAACGTCAGCCCTTTTTCCAGCCGCTGTTTGTAACAATCGGCGGTAAGCATACGATTCACCGAAAAACACGTGCCGATTTCGCGTAAAAACTC
>JAVXIJ010000124.1:0-4325 GCA_036648415.1 Christensenella sp. | reverse complement strand
ACGACGCTTTGCTTGACAAGGCAATGCCGCTTTGTTATAATTCAACATTATTGTACAGTATTATGATTTGACAGCAGTATACCTACAAAAAGTTTTGCCGTGGGCTTGCACGTATGCAGGCCTTTTACTTATTTAAGGAGCGTAAATGGAAAACACAAATGTTTTAAATCAAAATATATACAGAACCTTTTTTAAATATGTTTCACTAAATATATTGAGTATGTTAGGAGTTTCATTATATGTGCTTGCGGACACTTTTTTTGTCGCAAACGGTGTGGGCACAGATGGGCTTGTGGCGCTGAATCTTGCACTGCCTGCATATAGTGTGATAAACGGAACGGGGCTTCTTATAGGAATTGGCGCGGCTACACTTTTTTCGATTGCTACGGGCAAGGGGCAGCGTGATGCGGGAAGCCGTATTTTTACGCAGGCGTTTGTTTTAGCGGCAGGATGCGGTGTTGTATTGACACTCATAGGTTTGTTTTTTAATCGTCAAATTGCTGTTTTGCTGGGTGCGTCAGGCGATAATATTATTGGCATGACCGCCGTCTATCTCAAAATGCTGCTGTTGTTTTCCTGCGCATTTATTATCAACAACCTTATGGTTGCATTTGTACGCAATGACGGAAATCCGCGACTTGCGATGATAGGTATGCTCTCAAGCTGTCTTTTTAATATAGTGTTTGATTACATTTTTGTATTCCCTATGCAGCTGGGCATATTTGGTGCGGCGCTTGCCACAGGGGTATCGCCGATATTAAGTATTATAATTTTATCTACACATTTTATGGGAAAGAAAAGTAATTTTAAGCTTAAAAGGGTCAAATTTAAGGCGCGCGAGATGCAAAAAACAGTGCTTACGGGAGTACCGTCTTTTGTGACGGAGTTTTCGTCGGGTGTAATAATTTTTATGTTTAATGCGGTAATTATGAAAATTGCAGGGGACGCAGGAGTTGCGGCATATGGAATTATTGCAAATCTTGCGCTTGTGTGTGTTGCTATTTTCACGGGCATAGGGCAGGGGGTACAGCCTGTTATCGGTGTGAATTACGGTGCGGGGCGTATGGATAATGTGCGGCGTGTTTATTTATGCGGGGCGGCGCTGGCAATACTTTTGGGTGCGTTGTTTTTTATTACGGCATTGCTTTTTCCGACACAGATTGCTTCCGTATTCAACAGCGGAGGAAATGCGGAGCTTGCAACGCTCACATCAGAGGGTATCGGCATATATTTCTTTGGCTTTTTGTTTGCAGGTGTTAATGTTGTAACTGTTTCGCTTTTTGCTTCTATTGCACATACTCGTCAGTCGTTTTTGCTGTCATTATTGCGCGGCTTTGTGCTGATATTACCTTTGCTTATTTTGTTGCCGCGTGTGTTTGGGATTACAGGGGTATGGATGACCTCGCCGACGGCGGAGTGCGTAACATTTTTGTGCTGCATTGCATTTGTCATAACCTTTTTTAAAAAGCATAAGAGTGCAAAAAGCTTGACTGACCGATAAGTGTTTGTAAAATATAACGGACGGCATATTTTTTTGCCGTCCGTTGCTGTATATTTTGTGCCTTGTGTTTAAATTGCAGGTGAGCGTTAATAAATATTCCCACCGTATTGGTCGATAAATTCCTCGTATGTGCATTGTTTGTCGATTATGCCATCCGGTGTAAAACGTATTATGCGGTTTGCGATAGTGTCGATAAATTCATGGTCGTGTGATGCAAAAAGTACCGCGCCGCTGAAGTCGGAAAGCCCGCTGTTTACAGCAGTAATTGATTCAAGATCAAGGTGATTGGTGGGTTGGTCGAGTACCAGTACATTGGAACCGAACATCATCATGCGCGACAGCATACAGCGCACGCGTTCACCGCCCGAAAGAACATTGACCTCTTTAAATACATCTTCACCTGAAAACAGCATTCTGCCACAGAAACCGCGCAAATATGTTTCGGTGGTGTCTTTGGAATATCTGCGCAGCCAATCGAGTATATTATCATCACAGTCATCAAAAAACGCTGAATTGTCTTTGGGAAAATAGGATTGAGAGGTTGAAACACCCCATTTAAAAGTGCCCTCATCCGGTTCGGATTCGCCCATGAGAATTTGGAACAGCGCCGTTGCGGCTACCTCTGTATCACCCAAAAACGCGATTTTGTCTGTGCGATTCATACGAAAGCTTACGTTGTTCAGTACTTTGTCGCCGTCAATTGTTTTGGAAATGTTTTCCACGCTGAGCACCTCTTTGCCAATCTCGCGGTCGGGTGTGAAACCGACAAACGGATAACGGCGGGAGGATGCGGGCATATCCTCAAACTCCAATTTTTCAAGCAGCTTTTTGCGCGAGGTCGCCTGACGTGATTTTGATTTATTTGCAGAAAAGCGCTGAATAAAGCTTTGAAGCTCCTTTGCTTTATCCTCGCTTTTTTTGTTTTGCTCTTTTAACATACGCTGAATAAGTTGACTGGATTCATACCAAAATTCGTAGTTGCCCACGTACATTTTGATTTTTGAATAGTCAATATCTACCATATGCGTGCATACTGTGTTAAGAAAATGGCGGTCATGCGATACAATAATAAGAGTGCCGTCATAATCAAGTAAAAAATCCTCAAGCCAGTGAACGCTTGCAACATCAAGATGGTTTGTCGGCTCATCCATTAAAATTATATCGGGCTTGCCAAACAGCGCCTGCGCAAGCAACACCTTGATTTTCTCGTTGTCCGGCAGTGCGGACATCATTTGATATAATGTATCCTCATTAAGTCCTAAGCCTTGAATAAGCTTAGAGGCATTGGTTTCTGATTCCCAGCCGTCAAGCTCGGCAAATTCTGCTTCAAGCTCTCCTGCGCGAATTCCGTCCGCATCCGAAAAATCGGTTTTGGCATACAGCATATCTTTTTCCTTGCTGATTTCCGCAAGGCGGGGGTTTCCCATTACGATTGTATCTAACACCGTGAAATCATTGAATGCAAAATGGTCCTGCTTTAACACAGACATACGCGCGTTAGCGGCAATGTGTACGTCGCCTGTGGTGGATTCAAGATCACCTGAAAGAATACGCAGGAAAGTTGATTTGCCTGCGCCGTTTGCGCCGATGATACCATAGCAATTTCCGGGTGTGAATTTCAAGTTTACACCGGAAAACAAGTTGGTCCCGCTGAAATTAAGACTTAAATTTGTGATTGTTATCATTCATATACTCCAATTATTATTTTTGCCCAAGTTTTCCTATTATACCACAAAAATGGGGAAGTATGGTAAAATGTACATAGTAATTTAACAGAGGTAGCTATGAATCTAAAAGAAACTGATTGTTTGTGGGAGCATTTGTCGCGCACAGATAAGCCTATTGTGCTTTACGGTATGGGCGATGGTGCGGATAAGATACTTGGTGAATTTGCGAGGAGAGGCATTCATGCGGCAGGCGTTTTTGCGAGTGATGAATTTTGCAGAGGGCAAAAATTCCGTGGATTTGAAGTGCTGAATTATGCCGATGCGCAACAACGATTTGGGGAAATGTTAGTACTCGTGGCATTTGGGACGCGGCTCGAAACAGTAATAAACAGAATAAAGAAAATTGCACAAGAGCAAGAGCTCTATGTTCCCGATGTACCTGTTTGCGGTGGTGATGTTTTTGATGATGCTTATTATAAAGCGCATGCGGCGGAGTTTAAATCGGTATATGAAATGCTGGAAGATGAGCTTTCTCGCAATACTTTTTGTAATATGATTGATTATAAGCTGAGTGGGAAACCGAAATATTTGTTTGAGTGTGAGTCAGATATAAGCTCTGCGTACAGTGACGTGTTAAGGCTCGGTGCAGAGGAGAGCTATGTGGACGTTGGGGCATACACAGGGGATACGATACGCGAATTTATTTCTGAGTGCGGCGGTTATAAAAAGATTTTTGCAATTGAGCCTGACAAGAAGAATTTCGCACGTCTTGCGGCAGCGGTACAGGCACTTAAAAATGTTGAATGTTGTAACATGGCGGCGCAGGAGCGTGCGGGTGAAGTTGCTTTTGCGCAGCGCGGCGGAAGAAATTCAGCAGTGAGCAAAGGCGAAAACATGATACCTGCTACGGCGATAGACGAGCTTATAGGCGATGAGCGCGTTACATATATAAAGTATGATGTAGAGGGTGAAGAGCTCTCCGCGTTGAGCGGAACAAGGCGCATCATAATGCAGCAAAAGCCAAAGCTTCTTGTTTCGGCATATCACAGAAATGATGATTTATATTCAATTCCGATTTTGGTGCACAACATGAATCCGCATTACAAAATATATTTGCGACATTTTCCGTATGTTCCGGCGTGGGATACAAATTATTA
>JAVXIJ010000123.1:0-4476 GCA_036648415.1 Christensenella sp. | reverse complement strand
GCTTCTTTTGCGGTACGCATACCCTCTGTTGAGCCTTCCTTGGAAAGCGAGCACGCCGCAGAGGCAGTGCCGAGGGTGATGGCATCCGCGATTGTTTGCCCGCAATATGCCGCATACAGCACACCTGAGCAAAACGCGTCCCCCGCGCCCACCGTACCCTTGATATAGCCTTTTGGCAGGTGCAGACTTGGTTTTTGGGTATATGCGCCTGAAGCGTCCATGCCGTATCCGCCCTCGGGGCAGTGAATTACAGCCCATGTGGAAACGCCCATATCAAACAAACGCTGTAACGCCTTTGGTATATTTTCCGTAAGCAGTGAATCCTCTGTGTCGCGCAGCGGTATGCCCGTTGCGTGCTGTGCTTCAATTTCGTTGATTACGCAATAATCGGTGTATTTAAGAGCGGGCGGTACGAGCTTGCAAAAGCGCTCTCCCGCTTCACTTACTACATCCACGGAGGTTTTGATTCCGCGTTTTTTGGCTTCGCACAAAAGCCGCGCCATGCGCGTGCCGTATTCGCCGTCATCTTCATCTAATGTATCGAGCAGCAATATATAGCCGATATGCAGTATGTCGGCATTTATGTTTTGCCAATCAAAATCTGCTTCGCAAAGCTGTGCGTTTGCACCGCGATATTGAAAAAAGGTGCGCAGCTTTGTATCGTTTTCGCACATTACCGCGGTAAAAGAGGTTTTGCCTTCGCGCAGCACGCCGGATGTGGAAATATTAGGGAAGCGCGCGAGCTCGGCTTCAATAAAATCGCCCTCGGGGTCATTGCCGATACGGCCGATTGCCGTCAACGGAAGAGCAGGGTCAAGCTGTGCCAAATCCATGACAACATTGCACATACAGCCGCCTGTAGCCTGCATGGCACCGCCTGTTATTGTGGTAAGCTCACTTTTGGCGGGATAACGTTCGATGGGATATAAAACATCAATTATTGCATTTCCTGCGACGCATATACCTTTTTTCATGAGAAATTCTCCTTTGATTTAAACAAACAAGCAGAAATTTGTGCCTGTCGGTGTTATAATAGATGAGTGTATTATATTATATTGCACAAGAGTTGTAAACAGTATGACATGTTTGTCATTTTTAGAAGATGTGTTTGTGTGAAGCGAGAGAAAAATGGAATATGAGTTTATAAAGCACATAGCGGGCACGAGCCTAAAAACCTTTGTGGTTAAAATAAATTGGCGGGAGCTGCATTTTCATAATGATATGGAGCTGTTTTTGGTGCTGGACGGAAGCGTAAACATAGATGACGGAAAGCAAAGACATACCCTTAAAAAGGGTGATATTTTTCTCAGCAACAAAAACGCCGTTCACAGCCTGCGGCGTACGCACGAGGATAACCTTTTGATGGTAATACAGTTTGACCCTAATTTGTGCAAGGAATATTACGCGCGGATCGCGCACGTGAGATTTTCTAAAAATCATATTACGCGGGAAAATGATGCGCAATATTGGCGGATGATAAGGCAAAGCATGGAGAAAATTGTGGATTGTTACAGCAAAAGAGCGGATGGATATGCCATTGAAATGATGTCTGTATTAAATCATATGCTGTTTTGTATGCTGCAATATGATAACTACACCGTGATGGACGAAAAAACCGCGGCAGCCGAAAACCGAAACATGGACAGACTGCGGCGGGTGATAGAATTTATGCGCGAAAACTATATGTATCCGGTTACTTTAAAACAGATTGCGCAGAGCGAAAACCTTGATATGTGTTATCTTTCGCACTTCATAAAGACGCACCTCGGAATATCATTTCAAAATTATCTGAACCGTATGCGCGTGGAAAAAGCGGAATATTTGCTGCTGCATACAGACCTCAGCCACATTGATATTTGTATGGAATGCGGGTTTTCTGATTATAAATATCTCAATAAGACTTTTATGAAGGAGTTTTTGTGCAGCCCGAGTGAATATCGCAAGAAATATCGCACACATAGCATGTGTGTGGATGAACAGAGCGAACAGCATATAGTAATGGAAGTAAGCCGCGCGCAGGATTTTTTTGCGGCGAGCGATACACAAAGCTGTCCTTGAAAAAAAGCAAAGATGTCCGTGTGTGTCGCGAGTGGTTTTTGTTATACTGGATGTAGTATAAATATATTATCTGAAATTATAAATCAGGAGGAATTATAATATGGCAAAGTTTAGATTTACAGTAGGGCCGTGGAATGTTCACGAGGGAAATGAAACTTTCGGACCGGGAATCCGCCCGTCTGTACCGTTAGAGGAAAAAATACGTAAATATGCGGAAATCGGCATGGACGGCGTACAGTTTCATGATGATGATGCTGTGCCCGATATGAACAATATGTCCGAAAAAGCGATTATCGACTATGCCAAGGATGTTAAGGCAATGCTCGATAAATACGGCCTGTTTGCGGAATTTGTTGCGCCGCGGTTGTGGTTTGACGCACGCACGAATGACGGCGGGTATACGGCAAGCAGAAAAGAGGACTATGATTTTGCAATTTGGCGTTCGCTGCGCGCGGTGGATATTGCAAAAGCGCTCGGAACAAACAAGGTGCAGCTGTGGCTTGCGCGTGAGGGAACGTTGTGCGCAGAGGGCAAAAACCCTGTAGAAAAAATTATTCAAATGCGCGATGCGTTTAATACGATTTTGGAATATGACAAAGATGTACAGCTTTTGGTAGAGCCTAAGCCGAACGAACCAATCGACAGAAGCTATTGCGGAACGGCAGGCCATGCGTTGGCGGTGGGCGCACAGACGGTAGACCCGTCGCGTGTCGGGCTGTGTATCGAAAGCGCACATTCCATACTTGCGGGGCTTGACCCGGCGGCGGATATGGCGTTTGCAATTGCGTGGGGCAAGCTGTGGGGCGTGCATCTTAATGCTCAAAACGGCATTAAATATGACCAAGATAAGGCGTTTGGCGCGGAGAGCCTGCGTGCAGACTTTAACCAAGTTAAGGTGCTTTATGAAAACAATTTCGGCGACAACGGCGAGTGTGTGGGGCTGGATGTAAAGGCAATGCGTACACAGCCTGCGGATGATTGCTACAGACATATCATCAACAGCAAGCGCGTGTTTGAGCTTTTGCTTGAGAAAGTAAAGAAATTTGATTATAAATTCCAAGCTGAATGTGTGAAAACACAGAACTTTGAAAAGCTTGAGATGTATGTGATTGAGCTGTTGCTGCACGGCTGATTAAAGAATAATTAAGGAAAAGCATTGGTTTCTTTGCGAAGCCAATGCTTTTGCTGTTATAATGGAAGTATTAAAGGAAAATAGACGGAGGGAAACATTTATGAAGCAGGCTGTAATGTATGGCGCGGGGAACATCGGAAGAGGATTTATCGGCAAAACGCTGTCTGAAAGCGGGTACGAGGTATGTTTTTTGGATATAGTGCCGGAGGTGATTGAGGCTTTTAATAAAGGACATGAATATCATGTTAAAATCGTTTCGAATGAGGGCGAGCACTGTGACACGGTGAAAAACGTGTTGGCGGTGAATGCCAATACGGCGGAGGCGGTGGAACGGATTGCGGCGTGTGATATTATGGCGAGCGCCGTAGGTGTGAATGTGCTGCCGTATATTGCGGAAAACATTGCAAAGGGTTTGCGGCTGAGGAAAGAGCGCGGGGCTGCGCCGCTTGATATTATATTGGCGGAAAACCAGCTTGATGCAGATAAGCTTATGCGCGGATTTATTTATAAGTATTTGGATGCTGCGGAAAAACAGTGGGCGGATAGTAATTTGGGTTTGGTAGAGGCATCGGTAGGGCGCATGGTGCCGCCGCTTTCGGCGGAGGAGCGTGCGGAAGACCCGCTGCTGATAGCGGTAGAGCCATATTCGCAGCTGCCGGTTGACAGCGAGGCTTTTAAGGGCGAGATTCCCGATTTAGCAGGGCTTGTGCCATATACACCCTTTGCGTTTTACATCAGGCGCAAGTTGTTTATTCACAATATGGGACACGCAATTTGCGCGTATCTCGGTTGGGGTAAGGGTTACGAATTTATTTGGCAGGCAATTGCGGATGAGGAAATTTTGAAGACGGCGCGCGCGGCAATGGACGGTGTGGCGGCTGCGCTCGGCAACGAATACGGTGTGCCGCAAGAAGAATTAACCGCGCATGTGCGGGATTTGCTTGCGCGTTTTTCCAATAAGGCGTTAAAGGACACCACTGCGCGTGTGGGTGCAGACCCGATTCGCAAGCTGCGCAAGGATGATCGGCTTGTGGGCGCGGCGCTTTATTGTATCGAACATGACGCGGATGTGACGCAGATTGTGACGGGGATTGTTGCGGCGCTGAAGTTTGCGCCTGAGGGTGATAAGGCGGCGGATGCTGTGCAGGAAACGCTTAACAAAGAGGGCGTGGATGCGGTAATAGAAAAGTATATGGGTATTGCGGCGGCGAGCCCGCTCGGGAAGCTGATTGCAGGTGCAATGAATAATTAAAGATGAAGGTGCGGGGCGCGGGAGCGTCACGAGG
>JAVXIJ010000122.1:0-4483 GCA_036648415.1 Christensenella sp. | reverse complement strand
GGAATGATCAACAATTTTATATGGATTCCATAGAATAAAAATATACAGGGAATATTCAAAAGCATTTAGAATTTTCCGGAGGAATAGTGTGAACAAAGAATATATGATGAAGTGGATGAAATCTATAGCTACAGGAAGGCGGCAACCATGGAATCCCAAGAGTTCAAGGATTGCTTCGTTGTGTAATTTTAAGCGCATTTTTTGTATTGGAACTGTAGGGGCGGATGGTCGTGCAGATGGGGGAATGTTTTACAGCACTGCTGTGCACACGAGCACGATGAGTTCTGTAAAGCACAGAAGAAAGCCGGCGAGGTCGCCGGTGAGCCCACCGAATTTACGATAACAGACACCTTTAAATATCACAAACCATATAAAGCTCAATACGGATGCAGCAATGCCCGCTATTGGGTTTATTAAAATCATGCCCGCAATTGCCGCGAGTATCCACAGCATGCTTATTATGCGCACGGTTTTTTTAGCTGCGCCGTCCGCGAACGCGTGTGCAAGCCCTGTATTTCGTGCAAGTTTAAGCGAAACCACCGCAAATGCAGAGAAGCCGCGCGAGAGCACATATCCGAGGCACAGTAACATTATGAGGGACGGATTTGCAGCAAGCTGCGTGCCGAAGCCGAATGTGAGCAACAAAAAGCATACGCATAAAATAACGCCGAATGCGCCCACGTGTGAGTCCTTTAGGATTTCTAATTTGCGTTCCATGGTTTGGTGAGAGCCGAGCGCGTCACCTGTATCAATCAGCCCGTCTATATGAATTCCGCCTGAAATTACAATAGGCAACACACAAATGCCGACGGCAAAAAGCATATTGTTCCATGCAAATGCTCCGCAGAGGTGCGCCCACAGCCAAACAACAGCGCCGACAAGCACGCCGATGAGCGGGAAAAAGCACATGGCATATTTCATTGTATGGCTATCCCATTCTGTGTGCGGCATGGGGAGCGCGGAATACATGGAGAATGCGGTTACAAGTCCGCCGAATATTGATTTCATTATAAATGCTTCCTTATAAGTGATATGCGCTTAGCAAATTACATAAAAGCGTATTACTATATTAGCATGAATTTCGTGTGTAATCTACTTTATGGGCTATATTTTCGCAAAACGTGAAATGTTAAGGAGTTTGCTTATTGTTTGTCAGAAAATGTTAAGAAACGGACATAGATAATGTGCGGATAATATGTTATAAATAGAATATAGAAACGATTTGCAGAAAGGAGTGTGAAAATATGATTTGTGCAAAATGTCATCAAGATTATGATGTGAGTATGCGGTCGTGTCCATATTGCGGAAATGTTGCTCAGCCGCCGGCGGCGCAGCAGCAATATCAGCCACAGCAGCAAGTACAGCGGTCACAGCAAGGGCCGGCAGGGCTTTCGGTGGCGTCCATGGTATGCGGAATAATCGGTCTTATTATGTGCTGGGTACCGTTTGTAGGACTTATTATAAATGCGCTGGCGATTATTTTCTATATATTGGCGCGTAAGGAAACATCTAAGGGTGTTGCAACGGCAGGGCTTGTGTGCGGAATAATCGGCATGGTGGCTGCACTTACGGTAACAATTGTTACGGGTGCAGTGGTAAGCTTTATTTCATCAGGCACGATTGGAGCATAAATAAAATATATAACATGAAAAGGGGAAAAATTATGAAATGTACAAAATGTCAGCAGGAATATGATGCAAGTTTGAGCGCGTGTCCGTTTTGCGGAGAGGTAAACGAACAGCCACAACCGGAACAGACACCTCCGGAACAGCCGCAACCGGAACAGACACCTCCGGAACAGCCACAACCGCAATTTGCGGCGGCACCGCCGGTAAATGTGGACAACGGTGCAAAGGGGATGGCTATCGGGTCACTCGTTTGCGGTATTTTAGGATTAGTGTTTTGTTGGGTGACGGTACTTTGTATTATACTTGGAGCTGTGGGTGTTGTGCTTGGAGTATTGGCAAAGAAAAGATTGCCCGAAGGACAGTCGGGAATGGCGACCGCGGGATTTGTGTGCGGCATAATCGCGCTTGTTATAGGCATTATATGGACATTGATGGTGCTTGCGTGCGCGGGATTTGTAGTGACAGGTGCAAGTATGCTTGATTCACTCAGCAATGCGATTTATTGATAAAAATTATGTAAGATGTATTGCATCAAAAACAAAGAGTGTGCCAAATGCGGTACGCTCTTTGTTTTTTGATTGAGAAGGATGTCGGGAATGTGTCTGATTTTGTCGGGTGAAGTATAGTATAATAGCAGAATAAAGTTGAGCGAAAAATCAAGCGGATCTCCGCTTTTTTTTATGCGCCGAAAAAGGAGGTGAGGAATATGGATAATGACAGATGTGCGGAATGCGGATGTTCACTTCGTGTGACAAACAGCAAGAATGTGATAGAGGGTGATAAGTCAGAAAAAACGCCCACACGGCTTTTTTGTGTATTGACGCTTGAATGTGCAAATCCGCGATGTGTAGCTTTTGGGGTGAAGCATGAAATACGCAATGAACAGCCGATAGGCTAAAAAGAGCATGGGATACGCAGCGAAAAGAAGCGCGGCGGAAAGGGAAGCAAATGGAAGATGAAATTATTTTAGAAGCAGGCGCCGAACCATCAGAGGAAATGACGGCGGGGCAGGAAGCTGATTTTGAGGCGGAATTTGAGGGCAAAGCGCAGGTGGCTGACACCGAGATGAAAAAAGAGGCTCAAAAGGACGATGCGGATATCAGCGGAGAAGATATAGAAAAAGAGTTGACGCAAAAGGATGTGCCCACGCAGGGCATAAGCGTGAGCGTGGACGGTACGGAGTATACATTTTCGCGCGAGGAGCTTGAGGATTACAAGCCAAGCGCCACGCATGAACAAGAGGTGCTCGAGAAAGCGGCTCGTGAAGCGGGAGTGGAGCTTGATGTGATTTTGCGCGGCATTGAGGGTTCTTTGGATGAAACAAAGAGAGCAAAGCGCGAGGAGCAGTTGGTTGAACAAGGCTATGACGCGGATATGGCGCAGCACATTTCGTATATAGAACGCGAAAACGCACAATTTAAAAATGGGCGGATGAATACGAAAACAGGCGAGGAGCAGATGATTCGCGCGGGAATAGGCGAGTTTGAGGCGATGTACCCTGAGGTGGAGGCATTGCCGTCGGCGGTGGTACGCGACATACGGGCGGGGGCAACGCCTGCGGCGGCGTACGGACGGTATTTGCTTGCGGAGCGCGAATGCGAGATAGATGAGTTGCGCAAAGAAAAAAAGAACAGAGAAGCTGCGGCGGGCAGCGTCAGAAGCGCGGGCGCGGCAGTAGAAGACCCTTTTATTACGGAGCTGATGAAATAACCGTAATTAGGGTGAATTTAAAAAATGAAAATTTAAAGGAGAAATAAAATGGCAGTTAATTTAGCGAGTAAATACAGCACGAAAATTGCAGAGAAATTCACAAGAGAGAGCTATGTGGCGGGGAATGCTTCCACTGAATATGATTTTGCAGGTGTAAAATCTATTTCGATTTATACGCCGCAGACGGTGGACCTCAATGACTACAGCCGCACGGGCAAGGACCGTTTCGGCACGCCTGTTGAGATGCAGGATACGGTGCAGGAGGTTGAGCTTTCGCAGGACAAGGGATTTTCGATCACGATTGACAAAGGTAATAATGTTGATCAGATGAATACAAAGGGCGCGGCTAAAATGTTGAATGCGCAGATTAAAGAGCAGGTCGTGCCGTTTATGGATAAATACACTCTTAGGAAATGGGTGGAACAGGCAGGCACGATAGAGGGGTTGGCGGCGGCGCCTACAAAGGATAATATTGTAGAGGCGATTTTTAACGGCGCAAAAACGCTGGATAATGCGCTTGCACCTGACGACGGAAGAATACTTTATATTCCGACCGGCTCGTATAATATGCTGCGACTTTCCAAGGAGTTTTTGGCTGTGGATACGCTTGCCGAAAAAGCGCTGAGCAAAGGGTATGTGGGCATGATTGCCGATATGCAGGCAATTAAGGTTCCCGATGTGTATTTTCCGACAGATGCGTATTTTTTGATTACGTATAAGGGCTCGGTCATCAATCCCAATAAGATAAAGACAATGCGCGTGCTAAATGACGTTGCGGGTATTGACGGCAGTGTACTTGAGGGCAGAAATTACTTTGATGCGTTTGTGCTCGGGGCGAAATCGGGCGGCGTGTATGCGGCAGCGGCGGCGGCGAGCATTGTGGCTGCGCCTGTGATTACAATTGCGAGCGGTGCTGCCACAATCGGCACAAAAACGGGCGTTACGTTTAAGTATACGGTGGACGGCACAGATCCGCGCTATGCTAAAGGAGCAAAAGTGTATACGGCGGCGGTGAATGTTGCGAGCGGGGAAACCTTCAAGGCTTTTGGTGAAAAAGCGGGCAGCTATCGTTCGGCGGTGGCTGAAGCAACGGCATAAGGCGGTTTGGGTTTGCAAGGGAGGGGCGCGCGTGCGCCCCTTTTTTT
>JAVXIJ010000121.1:0-4540 GCA_036648415.1 Christensenella sp. | reverse complement strand
TCTTTTGGTTGAATGAGGTTTTTACCCCAAATTAGATTTCAATTTATCTAATACGTCATACTACATCATTTTAAGGTTTTCCCCGACTTTTGTCAAGCCAATACAATGTTTTGGCGTAAGCATACAAGATTCAAACGATACGGTTTTCAAACAGTATTTTTAAATTAACATCAACTTATTCTATGCCGCGGGCTTTAACGCCGGATCCTGCACAGGATCAGGTGTAGGCGATGCGCTCGGTGCAGAGGGCGTACTCGGTGGCGGTGATACACTCGGCTGCGGATTTTTCGCTGCTTCCTCCGCTGCCGCCGCTGCTGCCGCGGTCGCCTTTACATCCTCTACCGCCGTTCCCGCCGCAGGTACAGGCACGCCGCTTCCAAGCTCCCACAAAGGCGCTATCGGGTCATATGTCGAGGTCGTTACTTTATATTTATCGTCCACAGGCTTTTCTGTTTTGTTGTCATATTTCTGACCCCAAATTTGGTATTGCTCACCCGGCTGCCCACCTTTAAGACGCTTCACCTCATATTTACCCAGCGTCGCATTGGTCTTATAGGTCACCTCCGGCAACGGCTGTTCGGCAATTTTCTCAGGAGTGAACTTCAAATAATAATCCCTTGCAAGCGTTCCGTAAATTTCCACAGTCACCTTACTGTCGGGTATGCTGCACTTAACAATCATTACCATATCTGTATCAAGCTTGTTTTTCACCTTAAAATCCGGCCCGCCGGTAGAGATCGTCGCATCCATACCGGGGTCAACATATTTCGCCATAATGGTATGCGGCACACGCGCCACAATATCCATTTCCGCCTTTAATGCCGCATTATACATAGTGGACGACACTTGACATATTCCGCCGCCCGCTTGGTCGCTGTAGCTTCCGTTTTCAATCCCGGGGGCAAGCTTCCATCCAAGCTTTTCCGTGCGATCTCCGACATAATCATTTACCGAAAAAACTTCTCCCGAATGAAACACCGCACCGTTTAGCTTATCACTTATCTTCCATATATTATATTTTCTGCCCGAAGAAGAGCTGCCGCCTATTGTTGTGGTTGCCTTACCCATCAATATCAGCTCACCTGTAGGCGCATCCCCGTTGCCCGCTTTCACCACTTCAACGGTTGCTGTTATAGGCGAAAAGCTGTTGCTTTCAATCTGCTGCTTTGCCGCCGTCTTAATTTCATTCGGGTCAACCTTCCATCCGTCCTTAGGCGCTTGCGAAACAATTGTGCCCGAGGTCGTAAGGTTGTCCTCGCTTGATTTTTTATCCACCGCAAAAGACGCTTCTATTGCTTCCTCCCCCCAAGAGGCGCTGTCTGCATCCACCAAAGCATTAAGCTTTGTTTCATCAAATGCGTAGCTTATCGGGAAATCCTTTGGCTCTGTCTTGCCAAACGTAAGCTCCCAACGCGTGCCCTCTCTGCCGTGAAGCATAGCCTCTTTTAGCGGCGTTTCATAATCAACAGACACGCCCGCGTCCGCAAGCGCATACGAATAACTGTTATCCTTAACCGAATATTCGATTTTGTTGTCGTTCATCATCCCATCCGCAAGCAGCTTGATTTTTTCCTCGCCCTGCGCATAAGTTTGCCCGCCGAGCAATACACCCGCCACCGAAACACCCTCGTTGAACGTGCCGCTGTTGTAAAGCTCCTGCTCTTTTTCAGGCGTAAGCTTTACCCCCGAAGCCATAACCGCAAAAAAAACAATCGCAATAACTATTAACGCAATTATCACCGCTGCTGTTACAACCCTTTTTTTGTTTACCACCCTGCGTCCCCGCGCAGGTTTATAATACTGCATAAGCTATTTCTCCAAACTGCTTCAAAAGCACATATACTCTAACATTATAAATATAACGCATCTACCTATGAATGTAAACCGCTCTTCACTTTATTTAAAAAATTTTCATATTTAAAACACAATATATGATGTTTTTTTGATATAATGAGCATATCGGGGGCTTATTATGAATAAAACCAAGCTTTTTTTTAAATATTGCGCGTGTGCGGCTGCGTTTTTAACGGTAATGGTTGCTTTTTGCGGCG
Source organism: Christensenella sp. (assembly GCA_036648415.1). Taxonomy (GTDB): domain Bacteria; phylum Bacillota; class Clostridia; order Christensenellales; family Christensenellaceae; genus Christensenella. The sequence goes on along the minus strand of JAVXIJ010000121.1, from coordinate 2,489 downwards.
AAATTTCCATGGCGCAAGCATCGCCCGCCGAAACACAAATAACGCAATCTGCGGCGGTTGCCGCTCCTGATGAATATGAGCCCAACGACACTCTTTCAACCGCAACGCTTATGCCCGCTGCAAACGTAATTTCGGCAAATATTTTCCCGTTAGGCGACATCGACTGCTATACCTTTGAAGCACCCGCCGATAAATACACCGCCATATCGCTCACGCAGCCGCAAGACTCCGCTAAGCCCGGTTTGTTTTACGCGCTTAAGCTTTATGACAGCACGGGGCAGCTTATTGATTTTTGCAATAACGCTGGAAATGAGCATATCTCGCGCTGCCTCGCACCCGATACCTACACGGCAATGGTCTACAGCTTGCCCGACCCTCTTACACAAGATTTTTCCGCAGAAGCCTATACTCTTTCCGTGACCTATTCTGCGATAGACGCGTATGATTTTTCCGAATACAGGCTGGTAAATGCCGCGTTTAACCCAAATGCGCCCTTTTCCTTTGACCGCGGACGCAGAGGGGACACTCTCAATTCGGGCAATGTATATGCCTCGCTCGCCTGCCTTTCGCGCTATGAATCCATCGTCGACGAAACAGCCGACCCATATGTGCTGTATTATTTTGACGACGACCTGACCCCGATTGTCGACCGCAGTAATTCATATTACCACGCAGTTCCCGCCGCATACACGGTTGACAATGCGGTCATGCTGCCTGCGCGCCAAACCCCTGCCGACAACGAGCATTACAAAAACGCGATTTACACCTATGGTGCGCTTTACTGCGGTATTCGTGAAGACGCGCAATATTACACCTCCGACAAAGCCTATTATTATCATCCGCCCGAACTCACAATCGGCAGCGGACATGCCGTAACTGTGGTTGGATGGGATGACAATATCCCCAAGGAACGCTTTTCCTTTGTAGGTTCAGACGGAATAACATACACTCCTTTGGGTGACGGCGCATTTATAATCAAAAACAGCTATGGCACGCAAACGGGCACGGACGGGTATTTGTATATTTCATATTACAGCGCCGACTTTTCCAATAACGCGGCAACCGCCATGCGCGCACGCCCCGCCGACACGCGCAAAAATGTAATTTACTGTCATGACGCATACGGCTACACAAGTTTTTATAAAAACGAGCACCTCTATACTTCCGCTGACAATTGGGCAAAAAACACATTTACCGCCTCTTCTGCACAGACGCTTGAAGCGGTATCCTTTTATGCGCTTTCTCCTCGCGAAACATATGATATTTTTATTGAAACAAAGGGCGTGCGTACATATATAGCAAGCGGCGCAAATGAATACGCCGGCTATTACACAGTTCCGCTGCCCGCCCCCGCAGAAGTTGCGTCGGGGCAGCAGTTCAGCGTAATCCTCCGCCAAAAAAGCCTTAGCGGCGGCGAGGTTGAAGCCGCCGTTGAACAAAACGTCGCGGGCTACAGCACGGGCGCACGCGCACACGCAGGCGAAAGCTTTTATTCTGCGGACGGAACAACGTGGACGGATATTTCCGCCGCAGGTGTCAACCACTGCATAAAAGTCTATGCGTATGACGCAGGCAAAACCACCCTTACGCTTAACGCGACAGATGCAAATGCGCGCGGCAACGGGGTCACGAGCGGAAATATTCAGCCCGACACATTTTCGCAAAATACAGATAACTTTACACTTAACGCAAATTATTTGCCCGCACAATTTGATTTGCGCAGCATAGGCGCAGTCACCTCTGTGAAAAATCAAGGCAATCCGCCCACCTGCTGGACATTCGCAACAATGGGCAGCGCGGAAAGCGGTCTGCTCAAACAAGAAAGCGGATTTTCTTCCCCTGTAAATATTTCCGTTACGGGCGACAATGTACAAGCACTCACGTCAAGCGGCACGGCGGACGTTTACGCGTGCGCCGCCGATGTAGGCGCGTCCTCAGACATACTGTGGCAATTTTCAGGCGATCTTAACAACGTTATAATTAAAAACAGAACAAGCAAAAGCGGCGAAAGTGCTTTGTTGTTTACCGCCGCTGCCCCGTGTAAGCTCACCGCCACCGCAATAAGCGCGGCGGACGGCACAAAAACCGCAAATATCAACTTTGAAATAATACCCTCACCCGCGCCCACTCCGACCGCAACTCCCGCTCCCACTACAACCGCCGCGCCCACTCCCGCGCCGACCGCAACTCCCGCGCCAAACAATCACAAAAAAGCTCCTGCCACAAACGATTGTACAAATATGTGGTTTTATGGTGCGTGCGGCGCTTTGGCAATAAGCACAATAATATTTTTACGCAAAAAAATTAAGACCCAAAAGCATTAAGACCTCGGGGCTCTGCCCCGAAACCCCGCAAGGGCAAAACCTTGGGGCTCTGCCCGCAAACCCCGCAAGGTCAAAACCACTAAGGGCAAAACCTCGGGGCTCTGCCCCAAGCCCCGCAAGGGAGCAAGCTCCCTTGACCCGAAATGCTCCGCATTTCTAATAAAA
>JAVXIJ010000120.1:0-4702 GCA_036648415.1 Christensenella sp. | reverse complement strand
AATTGGGTATGTCGCAGGAAAAGCTATCGGAAATGGTCGAGATTTCCGTTACGCACATGAGCCATATCGAAACGGGGAACACCAAATTAAGTCTTCCCGTTCTCGTAAAGATCGCAAACGCCTTGGGCGCAAGCACGGACGAGCTCCTGTGTGACACTCTCGTATCCTCCAAAAACATTTACAATAACGAAATTGCGAATGTTTTGGAGCACTGCGACGATACCCAAACTCGTATTATCACGGATATCATCAAAACGGCAAAACAGTCTTTGGACAAGAACCATAAGGATCGCTGAATTGCCGAAACAAAAAAACCTCCTCCCGTAGATTATTTTATCAAAGGAGGAGGCGTTATTGTTGTGCGCTCAGCACAATTTAAGACACTTTTTTATAGCTGCCGCCAAAGGCGAGCAACGTGCCGCCAAAGCTGCCCGGTTCAATGACTGTAATGTATTCTCCACACGCATTGATGTTGACGTAAGCGTTCGGGTCATTGGGGTCGGGATAAAGCAGCAACTGGTTTTCCGTAAAAGAGCCATCCCCCTCAAAATTGCCTGTTGTTTCTCCCCATGTTGAAACACCCGTAACCTGCACAACATCTTCATAATAGGCAATGTGTATGAGTGCCGAGGTGACATCGTTGCGATATTCATTTCCCAAATTCGGCTCCTTTGCGGGCGCACTTAAAAATGTAATCGGCAGCGTTCCGTCTTTTGCGTTCATATAACTGAGAAGATACGCGCTTGTAATGTGATCTTTTGCGAGATTATCATTTGTGGAATAGCAGTATTTTTCATCCTGCATAAAGGCAATGTTAAGCGTTCCGGCGGCGGTCAGCTCAAACGCCCCGTTGTTCGTACGAACAGCCCCTTCTTTTGCCCCCATAATCTGATAGCTTCCATGATCCATGTTGGGTTCAGACGTTTGCGTCATACATTCCATATAATATGCCATTTCATCAGGCGACAATATTTTTGCAAGCTCTGTTTGCACATAATCCGTTTGCAGTAAATCAGAAAATCCATAAATCGCACTTTCCCCATAATACCGGTTTAAATCAATCGGCATATCCGCCGTGATTTCCCGCTGCTGCCGCTCTCCTTGCCGCACCGATGTAATGTAATATCCATAGGGATTCGCAGTATCGTATTGGAGGCGAACATATAAATCGTAGGTTTCTTTTTGATCGCCGTCAAGAGGGCGTTCCATTGTATAATGATATTCCGCCTGATCATTATATGTTAAGGGGGCAGTTCCGGCATAGGTCGCAGTGGTTAGACGATCGCCGTTGCCTGTAATATAATACAGTCCATCCTGCACGGTGACAATGGATGGATTTTCCGGCGTATATCCATCATCCATACGATCCGCGCCAAAGGCAGCGCTCAACACAGAATTTACCTCCGCGGGTTTCAGGCTTAGTCCGCCGACACCATTTTCCGCGCCCGTGGTATATCCGTCCATTTGGTAATTTAAAACAAAATTATTAAATTCAAGCAGAAAGTAATCGATGTATTTGTTGGTGAGCTGCCCTTGGGGAAACTCTAATTTGTAATTGTCCTGCACCGTCGCCATAAGCGACAGCATGAAGCCCATATTGTCAAAAGTCGTTGCGTCGATGTTTTGATAGACTGCGGCAGAGGGTGGCGGGTTGTTTTTCTGATAGGTATCCCACGCCACGCAAGAAAAAACGATGCCAACCGCAAGCACCACGGCAACGATACCACGCACAACATTTTTGTTGACCTTAAGCGCGCGTTTTAAAGCAGCGACATTGCCATAGCGTTTTTGAGGAGACAGGTTGGTACAACGCTTGATCACGTCGCGGAACTTGCCGTTTGCAAGCTGTTCATTGGGCTTTTTGCCGATGATCAACAGATTGAGCAACACGCCAAGAGAATAGATATCGCTTTTTGCGTCCGTCTGGAAAAAACCGTATGCTTCGGGCGCGGCGTACCCGTGTGTACCAATGGGGGTGGTGTCCTCCGCTGCATTTTCGTCGTAAAACCGCGCCGCGTCAAAATCGATCAGCTTGACTGTGCCGTCTTTTGCCAAGACGACATTCGATAGCTTAATATCCCGGTGAATGATGGGAGGGGTATGGGTGTGCAGCGCATGAAGCGCGTCGCATAGCTGTAATAGGATGTCTTTTAACTCCCGCGAGGTAAAGTGCCGACCTTGTTTACATTCCTCCTGCAAAGACATTCCGTCTATGTATTCGCGCAGGATCACACAGCGCTCGCCCTCCTCATACACATCATAAATTTCAGGCAGGTTCTTATGACGGATGTTTTTAAGCGCCAAATACACGTCCATTTGTTCCTTACGGACGAACCGCTTGACTGCCAATTGATTGGTTTGTTTGTGCTTGACGAGGAATACTTTGCCCTGTTTTAGCTCGCTGATTTCTTCATAAAGCCAAAGGGCGTACCCGTCACGATGATTTTCCATATGCCCACCCGATCATAAAATATGTTATTATTATTATAATGGTTTTCAAATGGAGGTGCAATAACATGGAGCAGACCACGACAGAAAAATTGATGGAGCGCTTGCGGAGCGCGGACAGTTTTGACGATTTTTTGACCGACGCGCAGGAAAAGCAAAGCGTCCCCGATGGCAAGGAGTATTTTGATTATCTGTTCTCAAGCAGGGATACCGTAAAAGCCGATATTATCAAAAAATCTCAGTTAGACCAATATTACGCATACCAAATATTCCGCGGGGAGAAAACACCGTCGCGGGACAAGGCGTTGCTGCTTGCGTTTGCGTTTGCGATGGATGTGAAGGACGCGCAAATGCTGCTTTATATTTGCCACTGTGAGAAACTGTATATAAAAAACAAACGGGATTCGGTTATTCTGTATGCATTGGAAAAGCGTCTGTCCATCTATCAAGTTGATGATCTGCTGCGGGATATGGGGGAGGAAGCGTTGTTGTAGGCGGCGTAATTCCTGAAAGAAAATTGTTTGAACTTGATCGAAATAAAAAACAAAAACACTTAAACAAACGATTATAAGCATCATAATTTCAATGCGTAGTTATAAGGAACGTTATAAGTAAAACGCAAACAAAAAGGCTCTTGGATTCTTCCAAAAGCCTTTTGTAGTAGTGGTTGCAGGGACCGGATTTGAACCGATGACCTCCGGGTTATGAGCCCGACGAGCTACCAAACTGCTCTACCCTGCGACGTATATTGTTGCCAATCTTTATAAGACAGCTTAATTATTATATAACGACATTGCGAATAAGTCAACAACAATCATGCACGACGTTAAAAAGCGCTGAATATTATGCGCGCGGCAAATGGCAAAGCTCTGCGCAAATACACAATACACCTTGTAATTGACGCGAAAAAAATATATAATATAATGCGAATAATTATTTTTTGAAAGAGGCAAAAGAGGATGTATCAATTTGCAAAACGCTTTGACGGCGTAGGCGGGAGCGAGATTCGTAAAATATTCAGTTTGCTTGGTGTACCGGGCATGATTTCCTTTGCGGGCGGCAATCCGTCCCCCGAGCTTTTTCCTGCTGAGATATTAGCGGAAATCAGCGAGGAGCTGATTGCACAGAACGGAAAAAGTGTGCTGCAATATGGCGCAACGATGGGTGTGGGCGCGTTTATAGACCTTTTAACGTCACGCAACGAGGACATAATGGCAGATACGGATGAGCTTATGGTTCTTTCGGGCTCGTCACAGGGTATAGATTTTTTCGCGCGTACATTGATTGAGCGCGGGGACGTGATGCTTGCGGAATCCCCGTCATTTTTAGGCGCGCTGCAAACCTTTCGGCTGGCGGACGCGGATGTAAAAACCGTTGATATGGACGCGGACGGCGTGAATACCGCCGCGCTTGAAGCAAAAATAAGGGAATATAAGCCAAAGTTTTTTTACACAATACCGACATTCCAAAACCCGACAGGGATTACGACAAGTGAACAAAAGCGTCGGGAGGTTTATGATATTTGCAAAAAATACGGCGTGCTTATTTTGGAGGACGACCCATACGGCGAGCTTAGGTACAGCGGTGAGCCGCTTATGAGCATTAAGGCGCTTGACGATTGCGGGCTTGTTTGCAGGCTTTCGAGCTTTTCTAAGACGATTTCGCCCGGGCTGCGTGTGGGGTATGCCATTGCGCACAAGGATATTATTGCTAAATTTAATCTGTTAAAGCAGGGGGCTGATGTACATACATCAAACCTTACGCAGATGTTGGTAATGGAGTTTATAGTGCGCGGCCATTATGATGAACACGTCAAAATGCTGTGCCGTGAATATAAAAAACAGCGCGACGCAATGTGTGCGGCCATAGATAAATATTTTCCGTCGCAGGTAGAGCGCACAGACCCGCAAGGCGGATTGTTTGTGTGGATAACCCTTCCGAGCGGCGTAAATGCGCGTGATTTGTTTGAAGAATGTGTAGCTCAAAATGTAGCGTTTGTATCAGGCGCTCCGTTTTATGCGGAGGGCGGACATGAAAACACGCTCAGGATGAATTTTTCCATGCCGACGTCGGAGCAGATTGAAACAGGCGTAAAAAAAATGGGGAGAATTATCAGAGAATTTGTGTAAAAGCTTTGCGTCCCTTGGGTTTTGCGGTGAATTTATATGAAATGTAATCAGAGAGAGGTTTTACATATATGAACGTATTCGATACATTACAGCAAAGAGGCTTCATCAAGCAGACGACCCACGAC
>JAVXIJ010000119.1:2806-4712 GCA_036648415.1 Christensenella sp. | reverse complement strand
TTATGATGATACTGGCTTCTTCGGCAACTGCGTTTGCACAAGCAACGGTATCGCCAGTACCAGCAACACCAGCGGCAACTGCACCAGCGACACCAACGGCGACTGCACCAGCGACACCAACGGCGACTGCACCAGCGACACCAGCGGCGACTGCACCAGCAACACCAACGGCGACTGCACCAGCGACACCAGCGGCAACTGCACCAGCAACACCAGCGGCAACAGCACCAGCAACACCAGCGGCAACAGCACCAGCGGCAACAGCACCAGCAACACCAGTAGAGGGAAGAATCACCGCAAGCATCCCAGCAGGCGGTGTTTTAGCAGGCGCAACCGTCACTTTCGCTTTTTCCGATCCGACGGCGAAGCTTTATTACACCACAGACGGCACAAGCCCTGCGTTGCCGACGGCGACACTTTACGACGAGGGCGGCGTGGTAATAAACGATTATGTGCAATATCGCGTGTGTGCAAAGACAGACAGCCATGATGTGATTGCCGAAGAAACTTTTATTTACACCACAAACAACGAATATGAAACCAAAACGATGTTTGCCTTTGATAACGATGCAGCGATAGGGGCTAAGGACACCGACAATTATGAAACCCCTGATTTGGGATGGCATACGGCAAAATATTCGGGCGGAAATATTGACGGCGTTGCGGGAAGCGGCGCGTGCTCACAGCCCAATTATTTTGTGTATCACCCTGTGGATATTTCGGGCTCGGGCTTGGCATATGCGGCGGAACTCACTTCCGATGCCGCTGTGCTTGTGCCAAACAAGGAGGGCGCGGCGCTCACGTTTTGGGTTTATCAATCGCCCGATTACGACAACACCAACACGGTAAGAGTGTATATCATTAAAAGAGGTATGGCGGGGGAAAAGATAAGCGCGGAGCTTCCGTGCTATGACGCGACGCCCGGGTGGAATCAGTATTCCATAGATTTAAGCGCATATAAAGATCACTATGTGCAATGGGGCATTATGGCACGTGGGGAAAAGAAAATTTACGTGGACGATGTGCAGATTTCGCAGATGAAGCTTGCGCCCGCTGTTTGTACGCCGACAACAAAGGATATGTATCGTGACACCACAGCGACGCTTTCAAATGCCGCGGGCAACACGGTGCTTTATAAAACCTTTGCGGAGGGCAGTCAGCAGATTTGGGATGATGTGGGATTACAGACGTACAGCGAGCCGCTGAAGCCTGACGGTGCGGGATATGCTGTTTACGCATGCGCAATGTCGGGAAGTGTGACGAGCGCTATAAGCAGCAGCTACATTGCCGCTTATGAGTGCAAGCCTGTTACACCGTCCCCTGCGGAGGGGATTGTGGACCTAAATACAGAAATAACGCTTGCCTGTGCCGATACGGACGCAAGCATTTATTATACGACGGACGGAAGCTCTCCTGTGGGGGTCGGCGACGCGATTTTGCCTACCGCAATAAAATACACCGCGCCTGTTAAAATTACGCAGCCGATGACCATTACGGCGGTTGCCGCAGCGGCGGGCGTACACAACAGCAAGCTTACCACTTTGAAGTATGATTTTCAGCAGGCAAACATGGTTACGGCATCTGTACCAGACGGCTCAAAGGTGGCGCAGGGCACGAAAGTGACGCTTGCGTGTGACACGGCGGATACGGTAATTAAATATACCACAGACGGCACGATGCCAACGGACACCAACGGTATCGTGTACACTGCCCCTGTTGAAATCAACAGCGACACGACAATTACGGCGGTGGCGCTGCATCCTACATTTAAAAACAGCAAGGCAGCTATATTGCATTATTATATAGACATAGCGGGTGACGCGTTTGAGCCGAACAACACAACGCAATACGCAAGCGCGATAGGTTTTCCGTTTCGTGTAAACGCAACCATACATGACGCTTCCGA
>JAVXIJ010000119.1:0-2706 GCA_036648415.1 Christensenella sp. | reverse complement strand
CGGCTTGCGCCTATGGGGCTTGATTTTTCCGAAAAAAACATGCTTACCACGATGCTAAGCTCTCAATCTCCACGTAGCTGGGACGGCGGCATGAACGGCGGCGGACACGTAATTGAATCCACGGCATATTTTGCGGGATGGCAAGGGCCTGTGGCAGAGGCGGACGACCCTTATGACGGTTCAAAGGAAATGCTCAAAAAAGACCCTGTTACGGGCGCGGACATTGTGGACGAAAGCAAGGTTGTGTATAAGCCGATGGCGCCGAACTATCATTTGCAGACGGCGTTGTGGCTGCCGAGGCGCACAAGCGTTACAGACAACGACCACATCAAAAGCGCGATTTATACGTATGGAGCAATAGAGGCGCATTTTGATGTGTCGTTTGACTTTTTCAGCGGAGATCGTCAGCAGTATTATTATCGCCCGGAAAACGCAAGCACCGCAAGCGGCGGCGGGCATATCATATCTGTTGTCGGCTGGGACGACACCATTCCCGCTTCCACATTTACAAATATTGTAAACGGCAAGGAATGCACACCTGCGGGCGACGGCGCATATATTGTTAAAAACAGCTGGGGCACGGCGGTAGAGGATCAGGGATTTTTCTATATGTCGTATTACAGCGACAAACTATTCGAGAATCAACCCGGTGTGTTTGTGCTTGAAGAGATGCCGGATAACTATAATACCGTATATGAATATGACCCGTTAGGCTATGTTGCACCCATAAGCCATAACGAAAATGTGATATTCAGCAAAAACGTGTTTACGGCGAACAGCAATCAAAAGCTGCGCGCGGTATCCTTTTATTCGATAAATGAAAACTCGGTTTATGATATTTATGTGAAGGTGGGAAATGCTCCGCAAGAGCAGGTGGCGAGCGGATATAATTATTATGACGGATACAAAACCGTACGACTGAGCAAGGAAATAGATTTGCCAGCGGGCACAAAGTTTGAGGTTATTTTGCGTACGCAGGCGGCGGATAACGATGTTGCGGATGCGGCTATGGAGGTCAATGTGGACGGGCTTACGAGCAAGGCATCAAGCTCTCCCGGGCAGAGCTTTACGAGCAGCGACGGCGTTAAGTGGGATGATGTTTCCAAAGAGGATAACGCGAATGCGTGCATAAAGGCGTTTACATATGACGCAAGCAAGGGCAGAGGTATTTCGCGGGCGGCAATGGCGCGGGACACGAACCACAACGGTTTTAGCGTGGAGGAATGGAACGCAAAGGAAAACGCGGTGCCGATAAGCTTTGAAAAGTCGGGCGGCGGCGTGGTATATAACGTGGAAAATGAAAGCGCACAGGCGATTGCAGCACCGATGAGCGCGCTTCCGAGTAAATTTGATTTGCGTGAAATAGGGGCTGTCAGTGCGGTTAAAAACCAAGGGGAGATTGGTTCGTGTTGGACGTTTGGGGCGATGAGCTCGGCGGAGAGCGTGTTTATGCGCAGAAACAACACGGCGTTTACCTATCCCATGAACATTTCGCTTGATAAAACAGAGGAAACACTGACACTTTCCGATGCGGTAAAAACCATGGACTTTGCGGCAACGGCGGCAGTTACTCCGCAAAATGTGACATCTGATTCTGTTACGTGGTCGTTTACGGGGGATGTTGACAGCATTGACATCAAAACGCACACCTCGCGTTCGGGCGAGAGTGCGGTACTTTTCACCGCCAAAGCAACGGGAACGATTGTTGTAACGGCGCAAAGCACGGCGGATGCGCTGAAGACCGCGAGCATGACCGTTAAAATTGTGGATAATTCGCAGATTGAGGGCGCTTTGGGCAAGGAAATCGTGAGCGTGCCTACCGATGCGAACGGAAAATATGATGCGGCATTGATGGACGGCATACTTGCAAATTTACAGCCGAACCAGGCGATGCTTTTGCGTACGGTAAACGGTGCGGTAATACCTAAGCATATTTTTGAAATGATTGCAGGGCAGGATAAAACAGTGGTATTTGAAGTTGTGAGCGCGGACGGACGCATTGTGAGGTTTGCGTTTAACGGCAAAAGTATCACGAATCCTATGGATCTTAATTTGACGATTTCCACAACGCCATCGGCGGCGGCAAGCGCAGCGTACACGCTTGGGGCAGGCGAAAAATATATGTTCCTTAATTTCGGACATAGTGGGAAGCTTCCAGGGGAGGCAACCGTATCTATTTCGGCAGTTCCGCCCTTTGCGGTGGGCGATAAGACGGGGCTTAAATATTTCAACCCGAGCCGTAACGCTTATGAGGGGGTTGCGAATACGCTTGCAGCTGTGGACGCAAACGGTTTTTGGTATGGGAAGTTTTCGAGCTGTTCGGAGTACATTATCACCGACAAAACAGAGGGCGGCAATCCTGAAAGCGGCGGCACTGATGCCCCACAAACCAAGACATCTCCAAAGACAAATGATACAAAAAATATTTTCTTGTGGATTTTAATTTTGGGATTATGCGCTGGCACAATAGCGGTTGTTGTTTATCGACTCAAAAAACAAAATCGGCATAAGTAGTTTTATTTCATGACATAAAGGCTGTAATCCATTGGGTTATGGCTTTTTTATACCAAAGCACACAATAAAAACAATGTGCTGACGGCAAAAAAGATACTGGTGGCAATACTGAAAGCGGCGGTACTGATGCCTCACAGACCAAGACATCTCCAAAGACAAATGATACAAAAAATATTTTCTTGTGGATTTTAA
>JAVXIJ010000118.1:0-4727 GCA_036648415.1 Christensenella sp. | reverse complement strand
CCATGATAAATCGCGTTTTCCACAATAGGCTGCAACAAAAGCTTAGGCATCATGCAGGCAAGCGCCGCGGGCTCAACCTCAATTTTGTAATCCAGCGTTTCATAGCGCATTTTTTGAATAATAAGGTAACTGCGCACGTGCTCTACTTCGTCATGCACGCTTATTATATCCTTTCCTGCCGAAAGCACTATACGGAAATAATTTGCAAGCGCCACCGTTATTTCCTTGATTTTTTCACTGCCCGTGTCCTCCGCGATCCACACAATGGAATCAAGTGTGTTATACAAAAAATGCGGGTTTATTTGGCTTTGCAGCGCCTTTAGTTCGCTTGTGCGTATCATTTCCTGATCATCTATTATCTGCTCCATAAGCTGTTTTACATTGCTTATCATAGAGCTTAGTGATTCCGCGAATTTTTCCGTTTCCAGCGTTCCTTTAATGTCAAAATTTGCGTTTAGGTCGCCTTTTTCCACCTCTCCCACCGCGTGCTCCAGCTTGGAAAGCGGGCGCGTTACATATTTCGCCATTTGCACCGAACCGATAAACGCCGCAAGCGCCATTATCAGCGTTAATATAATGTAGATAGTTATCATTTCCTGTGAAGACGCAACAATTTCATCCAGAAATGTAACGCCCACCATGCTGAAATCCGTACCCGCAATTTTGGTGACATCATATATTTTATTATCCTGCGGAAGCTCTATAACCGTGGTTTTGGCGTCCAACGCCGCCGCGACGTTTTCCTTTTTCAGCCCTGAATATATGAGCTGCAACTGTGGATGATATACCATGTTTCCCTCTTCATCCACAATGAAAATATATCCCTTAGAACCGAGATTTATGTCGTTTAAAATACCGTCTATCGCGCTGTAATTAAGCTCTACCAGCTGCGTTCCCACCACTCCGCCCGTCTTGCGATTCAGTATGCGCCGCGAAAGCGAAATTACCCATGGGTTTTCCCCCTGCGTCATAGTACGCACCTGCGTACCCGTAATAACGGGAATATCTGTCATGTTATTCTCAACATTTTGATACCATTCATCCTGCGTAATGTCATAATTCTGTTTCATGCGCAAATACGCCGGAACATATATGGGCTTGTTTTCTTTATCAAACACAAAAATTGAAACGATATTTTGGTCGATTTGCGGCAAATAGTTAAGAAAATTGCTGAAATTAGCACGCGCAACCCCCGCGTCCTCCGCTTCAGGATGTTCAAGATAGCTTATAATGTCTTTGTTGGTATTGATAAGCCCCGATATGCTTTCGATATTGCTTATATAGCGTCCGATATTTTTCCCGACCTGCGACAAAATAACTTCCGTGTCCGCAATCGTCCTTTCGCGCATACTCCCATAAGAATAATAATAGGAAATACCGCTCATGGCAACCAGTATCACCACCATAAACACAGAAAAACAGAATATTATAATAGTAGAAATTCGCCTTGCCGGACGCGTTTTTTTCATTATCTCTGTTCCTTAAATTGTTTTGGCGATACCCCCGTCAGTTTTTTAAATACAGAGCTGAAATATGTTTGATGTGTAAAGCCCGATTTCATGGCAACCTCATATACCTTGCTGTCAGGATTACTGAGCAGCTCCTCCGCTTTTTTTATGCGGAATTCATTAAGATAGTCAACGAAAGTCTTGCCCGATTCTTTCTTTAGTATCATGCTGATATATCCCGAACTCAAAAACAGATCCTCGCTGCACTTTTTAAGATTGAGGTCGCTGTCACCATAATTTTTTTCAATATATTGCCGTATTTTAATCGATAACTGCCCGCTGCGGGATTTCATGGCGGATACATATGAAAATGTATCGCTGTAAAGCTTTTTCAGCCATTCCTTTACCTGCTCAAGCGTTTCAAAACTTTCCAGCACCCCCACAGGGTCAAACGCCGGCTCCTGCCCATTATCGGTGCGCATACGCGAATTCATAGACTCAACAGTGTTATATAATTTCAACAACAGCCGCAAAAGCATGCTCTTGCATTTCGCTTCATCGGGAATAGCCTCTGTAAGCTGCGCGAAAAATTTATCAATAAGCGCGGCACTGTGCTCATTATCGCTCAAATACACGCTCTCTAAAAGCTCGCGCTCCACCTCCTCCGGATATTGCACTTCGTTTGCGCTGTGCGTTTTCAGCTCATCATAAAAAATTATGCTTTGGTTGGAAAGCACAAATGTACAGCGCATCGCCTCGCGCGCCTGCTCTGCAAGTGTTCCCAATTGCTCTAAAGTGCCCTTAGAAGACACCGCAAAATCCACCGGAATTTCCACAAAATCGAGTATGTTGTTGCAAATATCCACAAGCTTTTCCTCTAATAATTTCCGTGACGGACAGGAAATCACCATCGCAAGCCCGTTTTTGTAGGTTTCAAACGCAAGCCCGCTGTTTGTGTTGCGCAAAAGTTCGCCCGCGATATTAAGTATTGCAAATTCCGCAAGATTGTCCGCCGCTCCGTCCGCCCAAATTTTACAGCCGGAAAGATAATCTTTTATAATCACAAACCAAATATTTTCATTTTTAATTTTAGCATAATTGCAAAATGTCGGAATTTCCTGCATACTGCGCGTTTCCCCGCGCAACACGGAATTAAGCAGCATCGTCATGCTTTTTTCTTCATCCGCAGAAGTAGGCATATTTTTTATGTCCTCTTCCTTTAACTTTTCAAGCTGGCAACGCACAACCTTCTCCACCATCTCTTTGGTAATCGGTTTGAGAATATAATCATCCACGCCCGCGCGCAGCGCTGTACGCGCATATTCAAAGTCATCAAAGCCCGTGATTATTATGATTTTTATGTGCGGATATTTTTGTTTTACAATACTCGCAAATTCCAGCCCGTCCATTTTCGGCATGCAAATATCAAGCAATATGATGTCCGGCTCGTTTTCCAGCACCTGCTCCAAAGCCTCCACACCATTTTCCGCTTCCGCCACCATCTCAATATCAAGCTCATTCCAGTTAATGCTGCGCTTAATACCTCTGCGCACAAGCGCTTCATCATCTACAATCAATATTCTGTACATACATCACCTTTTATAGCCTATTTGTTCATTGTTTTTGCAAAGCTGTCCTTCAAGCTTACAATTTGGTTGAATACCGGCTCGCCCTCTGTTGAATCACAGCCGTCCATCGCAAAATAACCCTGCCGCATAAATTGGAAACGCTCTGCCGCCCCCGCCGCCTTGATGTGCGGCTCGATTTTTGCGTCCGTAAGCACTGTCTTTGAATGCTCGTTTGTGATATAAGAGCCATCCTCCTGCTCCAAAAACAAATAATCAAACAGCCGCACCTGCGCCGTTACAGCCGTGTTTTGCTCCACCCAATGCAGCGTGCCCTTAACCTTTTTGCCGCTGTTGACGCTGCCCGACTTTGTGCTTTCGTCATATCTGCAAATCACCTCTGTGATGTTGCCCTCATCATCCTTTATAACGCGCTCGCACGTAACAATGTACGCATTTTTAAGCCGCACCTCTCCGCCCACATACATACGGAAATATTTGTTGTTCGGTTTTTCCTCTAAAAAATCGTCCTGCTCTATATACAAATTCCGCGAAAACGGCACTTCATGCGTACTCTCACCGTTCGGAAAATCATCCGCTGTAAGCATCTCCGTCTTCCCCTCGGGATAATTTTCAATGGTGAGCTTAAGCGGGCGCAGCACGCCCATCACGCGCGGTGCGCTTTCGTTTAAATTCTCACGAACGCAATGCTCTAAAAGCCGCACGTCCACCTCAGAAACCGCCTTTGCAACACCGATTCTGTCGCAAAAATCACGCACTGCGGCGGCAGGGTATCCCCTTCTGCGCACACCCGAAAGCGTGGGCATACGCGGGTCGTCCCAGCCCGTAACAACGCCCTCATCCACTAATTTTTTCAAATAACGCTTGCTCATCACGGTGTTTGTCAAATTAAGCCGCGCAAATTCGTATTGGTGCGGTACATTTTTGCACTCACAATGCTCCGTAAACCAATCGTAAAGCGGACGGTGGTCCTCAAACTCCATTGTGCACACCGAATGCGTAATACCCTCAAACGCGTCCTCTAACGGATGCGCAAAATCGTACATCGGGTATATACACCACTTGTCCCCCGTCCTATGGTGCGGCGCAGACGCAATGCGATAAATTGCCGGGTCACGCATATTCAAATTAGGGGACGCCATATCAATTTTAGCACGCAGAATTTTTTCGCCGTCCGCAAATTTGCCCGCTTTCATTCCGCTGAAAAGCTCCGCATTTTCTTTCGGAGTCCTGTTTCTGTAAGGGCTCGGCGTGCCCGCCTTGGTAAGCGTACCGCGATATTCACGCATCTGTTCCGCCGAAAGGTCGTCCACATACGCAAGCCCCTTTTCAATCAAAAGCTCCGCGCACGCATACATTTCATCAAAATAATCAGAACCATAGCATTCCTTGTCCCATTCAAACCCGAGCCACTCTATGTCACGCTTTATAGCCCCGATATATTCATTATCCTCTTTTGCAGGGTTGGTGTCATCAAAACGCAAATTGCACGTTCCGTGATATTCATTCGCCAACCCAAAATTAAGGCAAATCGCCTTCGCGTGCCCTAAATGCAAATAACCGTTCGGTTCGGGCGGAAAACGCGTCACAATGCTCTTAACCTTACCCGCTGCAATATCCTTTTCAATTACTTCCTCAATAAAGTTTTTAGATTCATTCTCCGCCATAATTTGCCCCTCACTGCCATCTGTTT
>JAVXIJ010000117.1:0-4757 GCA_036648415.1 Christensenella sp. | reverse complement strand
CTCCGCGCCCGTGTCCTTATCAAAATAGTGAACCTTTACAGTGCCCGTGGGTGCAACATCCTTTTGGTAATAATAATTTACTACCAGGGGCGTTTTGGCAAATGTGCCGATTTCGGGGTCACCGTCAGCGGAAACATACGTGTAGCCGTGGAAGGTATATCCGGCGCGCGATTGTGTCGCGTCATACGGAACGCCTACATTATCACGAAGCACATCGGCTGTCACAAGCTCTGCACCCGTAGCCTTGTCGAAGTAGTGAATGGTGACCATGCCTGTCGGTATGGTTAAATCTACCGTTACCTTGTTGGAATTGATTATACCGCGAATATCGGATTTGACAGAAGCGGTGTTTTCAATCGTATTTCCAAGCTTGGAAAGGTCGGACACCTGAGTCGCGATTATAAGCGAGAAATCGGAGATGTTGAGCGCCTTGCCAATATCGCCCGCAGGTATCGCAAAATCTATTGTGTACTTGACCGCATTGCCGACGGATTGATTTGTCACGGTGGCAATTGTATTCGTCGGGATTTCAATCCGCGAGGCGGTAACGTCCAGTCCGGCGGGGATGTTATCTGTCACAACAAGCTTGCTGTGGGCATAATCCTTTGTTTCTGTCGGAATCATGTATTTTGTTGTGAAGGTAGCGGGCTCACCGATTTCTTTGAATACAGACGTTTTGTCACAGCTTTTTACAGGCGGCGTATATGGCGGCAGCTCTGTAAATTTCACCTCTACACTGTTGGATGTGACGAGAAGCTTGTCGTCATTGTTGAGCTTCAGCGTGTAGGTGTTGCTGATAGAGTTACTCGCGGGAATAGCCGAAAGCGAGTTTACGGTCGCGTCAAATGTAAAGGAAATATTTTTGTTTGCAAGTGCCGCGAAATTTGTAACGTCCACTGTGAATTTTTGTCCGACAGCGGAGAGCGTAAAGGGTGTAGGAGTGGTCGCTCCTCCGGCGGCAACGATGTTAAGCTTTGCGGATGCTTCATCAAGCGTCAGGCAAGCGGGCAGAGTATCTATCAGCTTAACGTTTGTATAGCCCGCAATATTTTGCGGAAGCGTTGCATTAAGGGAGAATGATACGCGTTCTCCGACATATTTATACTTTGTTTGCGTATCGGGAGCCTTGCTTAGCTTGATACCGATGTCGTAGGGGATGTTAGCAATGCTGACCGAGTTGCCGGAAGCCTCAATGTTTGGTACTGATGAATAATACTTAGTCTTTGAGGTGTTGTTATATATGGTTGTGTCCAGTGGGTCGAGCACAACCTTGGTGCTGTAATCAACGCGTACGCTGTCATTAAGCGCAAGCGCCGGGTGTTGCGCCACAAGCATTATAACATCAGCAGGGAGCGTCATTCCGGCGGTGTATTTTTGCCAGTTTGTCTGTATTGTAGGGAAATAGTCCTTCAATGTAGGCGCACCGGTTGGAGCTACAGTGTTTACTGCCGCAATATCGGCGGCGGTGGCGTTGGTTTTAGTTTGGAAATACACTGCGGTGTTCGCGTTAAAGGCAGTGATACCGTTTATAAACGCGTCCTTTGTGTTGTCGGAGTTCTGTGAAATGTTGTAAGCGTTAGTCGGAACGCTCATAGCAATCAAATAATCCGAGCCCGTCGGGTACAGCACGTTTTTCACGTTGGTGGTAAATGTAACGTTACTGCCGATGGCGTAGGTCGGCGGAGATACGGTGTGGAAAGTTGTATCGCCGTTAAAGGGCGTGAGAGTGGTGGGGAATGTCGATTGAGTGATTTTAAAGAACGGTGTATTCGCCGGAATTGCCGCGGGCGTGCCCGTAATAAAGCTGTTGCCCGATAACAGTGTTACCTTAGAAGACAAAAACTGCGGGTTGGCAAATGTAGCGGGAATACTGCTGTGAGGCGCAAAGAACTTTACGGGAATCGTAATACCGTATGCGTGTCCTCCGCCTGCGATGTTGAGCGCGGCAGGAATGGTCACGGTTATTTTAGCGCCGTCATAGCTAAAGTTTGTTATGGGCGTTGTAACCGCGGAAGATGTTGCAACATCTATTCCTTTCATGCTCGGCGTGTTCGCAATATATATGTATGGACGAAGCGCTGTCGGAACGTCAAAGGTAAACACCGTTCCGGCGGCAAATGTAGACCATACGGCGTTGTTTGCTTGTGGCGTGTTGGCGGTCATCTTAAAATAGTATGTGGCATTGTAGTTAGATACAGAAGAAATCTCTGTGTCGTTGTTGTCGTATATTCCGTGCCTAAGCGCCTGAACGTACGGCCCTATGTTCATATCGACGCGAACAGAGGATTGACCGTTAAAACGCTGCACGAGTATGCTGCCTGTTTTGTTTGTGCCTAAATTAAGCGCTACATTTGCGCCCGCTGAGGTAAAGCTGTCAACGGCGCTCATACGGCCTGCGTTTTCTGCTTGTGCGGTGGCAACAGCTGTATAATTTGTTATGATCGTGTTGTAGTTGAACAGCTTGTTGTAGTATGTGGGCGCAGGAGTGCTGTTAAACACATTTTGAAAATCAGCACCCGAAATAATATCAAAGTGGGAGTTTATGAATTTGTACATTATAGCCCGATTAGGGTTATAGTCAATTCCCGCTAAAATATTACTGTTGAGCGTAACGGTGCGTATGTTTGGTTTGTGTCCGGACGCTATGACGCTTGCAAAGGAAGTAAGCGCGGTTGTGCCGTTATTGGCGTTGCGTCCTGTGACGTTAGGGTCAAAGGATGCAGGGGAGGTGTCCTCATAGGCATACTGTACTGTGTATGCAGATGCAGGAACATCCAGCACTTTAGATACTCCGCCTGTTGTTGTATAGGTTAGCTGCAGAGTGCCCTCATCTTTAAAGCTTGCCATTGTGCTGTCAACAATCGCGGTAAGCTTTGTGCCCACTGAGTTTGTATAAAAGGGCACGGCGGTGAGCGTAAGCGTGTCAACAATCGCCATGTTGTTGACAAGATTTGCGGCGACCATATCGGTGATTACCAAAGGGTCGACGATCGGCGGGAGCAGGCTCACATCTTTTGTGTAATTAAATGAGCCGGTAATTGATTTTGTAAACAGATAACTGTTGACAAAATTGGCATAGGTAACGCCCCCTGTGCTGTTGGAGGTCCACGCGCCCGTGAGCGCTACATTGGCGGTTGTTGCGCCTGTGGTGTTGGTGTAGGGAACAAATGCACTTACGAGAATATTGATATTATGCGTGTGATTCATTCCGGGTGTGATGTTTAGGGTAAGCACATTATTGGTGATGCTGTAGCTGTTGAGCGCAAACGGCGTGCTTGTGACGCCTGTGCTGCTTACGGTAATATCAGCGGTGCTTAAATTTATAGGTGCACCGTTTAGCTTAGGAGCTAAATTCACGCTGAAAGTAACGTTGTCCATTTTGGTTTTATCGCCTAAGGGGGCAACGTTGGCGAGAGGACCCTGTGTATAATGGACGACAAAAGGTAACTCAAAGCCTTTTACGTTGTTTTTGGTTGTGTAAGCAATATTGTCCCACAAATACTGCTGCGCATCTATTGATGCCCCGAGCGTAGCGCCGGAGGACAGACGTACAGCGGAGAGCGCAAAGGGAGCGCTTTTTGTTTGCTTGCCGTCTTTTTCCACAACAATTTGAAGCTTAGGCATAATTTTTGTCTTCCAGTAAATGGGGCTCGGAAGAGTGGTTACAACATCAAAAGAGATTGTTGAACCGGTTGTGATGTTTTCGGTCGGACCATAGGAAACGCCCTGTATTGTTGCGCCGCCGATGGTATGTGTGTTTGCATTATCGTCTGTGATGTTTTGAGGATCGGCAGACGAGTTAATCAGGTACACCGGTGTGTCGGATGAGTTTTCTGTGGCAGCAGGGTCGTCGGTGGAGAGGATGTATAGCTTATCAACGGCATAATTCGGCAAGCCGCCCAAGCTTGATAATGATACGCTTATTTTGTGCGTTATGCTGCCATTGGTGGAAACGTCGTCAGTGGCGGAATAATCCTTGCCGGGCACATAAGTTCCGGCAGGACTGCCTGTGCTGTAAGTGCCGTTTGAGGTTGGGGTTGAGCGACTTATCTCGGCAGTGACAATAGATAAATCTGTCGTGATGTCGGGCACGCCTACAGCGGCGGCAGGCTCGGGAATAACGGGTGCTTCACTCGGAGTCGCGGGCGGCGCGGGTGCTTCACTCGGAGTCGCGGGTTGCGCAGGAGCTTCACTCGGAGTAGCGGGCGGCGCGGGTGCTTCACTTAGAGCCGCGGGCGGCGCAGGCGGTTCACTTAGAGCCGCGGGTGGCGCAGGCGGTTCACTTAGAGTCGTGGGTGGCGTAGGTGCTTCATTTGGAGCTGCGGGATCTTTAGCAGGCTCCGATGAATTGTTTTGGGGCTGTGCGTCAGGAGTATCCGTAGCAGATGGCCCCATAGCAAATGCCGTTACAGAAAGAAATGCAAGGCAAAGAGAAATGCAAAGTATAGAACTAAAAAGTTTTTTCAAATTTTTTTTCATAATGACACCTCACTATTGGGCGTATAGATACATCTTCAACTTCTGCATGTTGAGTTGATACAGTATATAAACGTTCGTATAGAAAGGAACATTAAACTTCATGAAAGCACGCATATTTTAATGGAACGTGAAAAGCATGGAAATGTACTAAAAAAATAGTGCGGCAGTAAAAACTGTTATAATTTTGCACAAAAAAAGCGGACATACCTCTTGTAAAATCAGGGTGCGTCCGCGTGATTTTCTGCTGTTTTATGGGACTCGGTTCGCTTTAGCCGTCG
>JAVXIJ010000116.1:0-4893 GCA_036648415.1 Christensenella sp. | reverse complement strand
AGTTTAAAAAATGTGGTTTAGTAAAGCAGTTATGTTATTTGCAGGACTGCTTTTTGTTTGCAGTGCTTTTTAAGTTAGGTGCAGAGCCAATTATGTGAGGATGAGCGAAGAAATAAGTGAATAAGTAATGTTATACGCATAATATATTAAAAAAAAAATTAAAATAAGTGTTGACATTATAAAATACCGGGTGTATATTATGATATATAAATTAGATTTAAAAAACTAAATCGTAAAACACACTATTAAAACTAATTCAATCGACCAAACTCATCAGTAAGTACAGTATTTTTTATATAAATAAACGGGAGGAAATTGTTATGACGGATATGCCTAAGACAATGAAGGCGCTTGTTGCTTATGGTGTCGGTGATTATAGATTGGAAGAGAATTTTCCCACACCTGAATGCGGAGATGATGACATTATTGTTAAGACCGAGGGCTGCGGGATATGTGCGGGGGATTTAAAATGCCAGCACGGTGTACAGCGCTTTTGGGGAAACGAAACACAGCCTGCTTATGTTGAGCCGCCGTTTATACCGGGGCATGAATTTGTAGGCAGAATAGTCAAAATGGGTAAAAACGTGCAGGGCTATGCGATTGGGGACAGACTTACGGCGGACCAGATCGTCCCGTGCGGCGAATGTCGTTTTTGCAAAACAGGGCGTTATTCACTTTGCCAGCCTCACAATGTATTTGGCTTTAAGGGCAAGTATAACGGCGGTATGGCAGAATATGTAAGGTATCCTAAAACCGCAGTATTGCACAGAGTACCTGAGGATATGAAGCTTACAGATGCACTGTTGATAGAGCCATATGCGTGTTCAAAACACGCTGTTGACAGAGGAAGCGTTACAAATGAGGATGTTGTGGTGTTATCGGGCGCCGGCACTCTCGGACTTGGTATGGTAACGTATTTGAGAATGAAAAACCCCGCACGTTTAGTCGTGTTGGATTTATCTGAGGACAGACTTGCAAAGGCAAAGGAATTCGGCGCAGACATTGTTATGAATCCGGCAAAAGAAAATGTTATACAAAAGGTGCTTGACATGACGGAGGGTTACGGCTGCGATGTTTACATTGAAGCGACGGGCAATCCTAAGAGTGTAGAGCAGGGCTTGAGAATGATTAGAAAACGCGGACGTTTTGTGGAATTCAGTGTGTTTTCAGGCGAAACGACGGTTGATTGGTCAATTATAGGCGACGAAAAGGAGCTCGACATATTCGGAGCGCATTTAAGCCCGTACAGCTTTGATTTTGTAAGCGAGAAAATAGCGAGCGGTGAGCTTAAAACAAACGGCATTGTATCAAAGACGTTCCCCATAGAGAATTGGGAGGAAGCTTTTGATTGTGCATCAGGTAAATACGGCGATTTTAAAGTCGCAATTACGATTGAATGATGATATTTGCAGAATAAGCTGATAAAGAAGATCAATATTTGGAACCTATGGTTCCTTAATAATAATCCGGGAGGAATGAAAATGAAAAAGTTAGTAACATTATTGTTGGCAATTGTAATGACAGTATCTCTGGTCGCGTGCGGTGCACCCCAGACACCTGCCAAGGAGAGCGCGGCCGCAGAGCCGTCGGCACCGGCGGCAGAAGCTAAAGCGGAGGCTCCTGCCGAAGCGGCAGCGGGCGGCGGCATGATAGTGTATTCTCACAGAACACTCGATGCGCAGGCACATGTAGCTATGCAGACGGGTATTCAAAATCAATCCGAGGCCGATGGCTATAATTTCAAGGCTGAGGTTTGCAATCTCGATTTGGCAACACAGATTGACCAGATCAAGACGCACATTTCAAATGCAAAAGCGGATAATTTAAAGGCGTTGTTCGTTAATCCTCTTGACAGTGACGGCGTTGTAGACGTTGCAAAGGAAGCTATTACGGCAGGCATTCCGGTTATTTGCATAGACACCCCGCTTTCAGGCGGAGATTTGGCGCTGTCAGTTGTATTCAGCAATAAGCAGTGCGGCGTTTTGGCAGGCGAGGAAGTTGTTCGTCTTCTCACTGAGAAGTACGGCGAGCCAAAAGGTACATTCGTAAATGTATATGGTTCTGTGAAGAGCCAAGCTTGGAGAGAACGTAAAGAAGGTCTTGAATCTGTTATTTCTAAATATCCGAACATCAAGTATGTTGAAGTTGCGGGCGAAGGCGAAATGGCAAAATCTCAGGAAGCTTTGGCAAACAAGCTGGTTGAATTGAATTATGAGGTTGACGCTGTACATGCTCCGTCGGATGAGCCGTGCTTGGGTCTGGCAGAAGCGCTGAAAGCAGCGGATATGTGGAAAAAGGTCGGCGAAGAAGGCCATGTAATCTTTGTATCAAATGACGGTGAGCCGTCAGCGTTGAAGAACATTAAAGACGGTTATTATGACAGCACAATCTGTCTTGACTGCGTAGGTATTGGTTCTGTTGCGGTGAAGTTGGTTGAGGAATACACGTTGCAGGGCAAGGAAATCCCGTCCACAGGAACTTATGATGACGAGGCATATGCTTGGAAAACTGCAAAATTCAGCAAGGGCGACAATGGCCCGGTGCTTGAAATCCCGCCGTACATCATTACATCGAAAAATGTAGATGACGCATCTAACTGGGGTAATGTAGTAGCTAAATAACTATGAAGTAAATGAGTGAATAATTGAGGCGTGCCCCGAAGATGGTTTTGGGGCACGCTGATACAATTGCGGGTGCACGCTGAAAAGAAAAGCGGCGCGAAGCATCAGAATTTTATGGGAGGGATAGCTGTGAGCGAACCTGTATTATTGGAAATTAGAAACGTATCAAAAAATTTCGGCGTTACGCAAGCCCTTTCTGATGTATCACTTGTGGTAGAAAAGGGGACTGTCCATTCGTTATTGGGCAGAAACGGCGCGGGAAAATCTACCCTTGTAAACATAATAGCCGGTCTATATCCGCAAACGAGCGGGACCGTGGTGTTTGAAGGAAAGGATATTAAAGAGCTTAATATTTTTGAAAGACAGACCTTGGGTATTAAGCTGGTGCCACAGCACGAAAATATAATACCGCATTTGTCTATTGCGGAGAACATTTTTCTCGGCATACTTCCGGTGAAGGGTAACCGGTTGGTAGACTGGAAAACGATGAATGAGCTGGCGGATAAGGAACTGAAAAAATACGGATTGGATGTTGACCCGACAATGGAGGCGCGAAAGCTTAGCTCGGTAGATACACGAAAGCTTAATATTATTCGTGCGATGTACGGCGGCGCGAAGCTCATTATACTTGATGAGCCGACTACTGCGCTTTCAAATAAAGAGAGAAATGAACTGTTTGCTTTTGTAAATGAGCTCAAGGCGAAGGGTACTGCGTTTATATTTATATCGCATTATCTTCATGAGGTCATAAATCTTTCGGACGACATTACAGTTGTGCGTGACGGAAAGGCGTATAGGGGTATAGAGGATGGCGTAGAAGCAAATGAGGAGTATCTTTCACGGCTCATTGCAGGCGAGGACGTCGTCGTTACCAAGCGCGAAATAAAGTATGACTATAAGCCGGAGGATATGGTGCTTAGGTGCACAAATTTATGCGGAGAATCCATTGATGATGTGTCCTTTGAAATATTTAAGGGTGAGATAGTCGGGTTTATCGGATTGCCCGGTTCAGGCTCAAGGGAAACCTGCAGAGCACTGTTTGGGCTGAACAAGTTAGAGAGCGGCGAGATACTTTATAACAACGAGAAAATAACCGTAAAAACACCCGGGGAAGCGTTGCAGCACGGCATTGCGTATATTTCTCATGACCGTCACAGAGAGGGCTTGCTGCCGTTGTTTACGATTAACGAAAACATCGGTACAATCGTAATGAACAAGCAGCTGAAAAGGCCTATGGGCATGATCGATAAAAAAGGCGAGAGGGAGATATCTGAGAAATATAAGGATATTCTCAACATTAAGTGCAACAGCATTGATGACCAAATAAGCTCGCTGTCGGGCGGAAACCAACAAAAGGTTGTTGTGG
Organism: Christensenella sp.; assembly: GCA_036648415.1. Taxonomy (GTDB): domain Bacteria; phylum Bacillota; class Clostridia; order Christensenellales; family Christensenellaceae; genus Christensenella. Next base: position 906 of record JAVXIJ010000116.1, on the reverse strand, counting down.
GGAAGTATTTGAGCAGTGAACCGCAGCTATTGATACTGGATGAGCCGACTATCGGAATTGACATCAAAAGCCGTGAGGAAATTATCGGCACGGTAAACGATATGACAAAGCACGGCGTAGCTGTAATTTATCTGACAAATGATTTTGAAGAGCTGCTGCGTGTTGCGGACAAGTTGATATTCTTTAAAAATTTCAAGATTGTAGCGATGGTTGATAACAAGGATCTCAGCATAGAGGGAGTTACGCAGCTGCGTGATAACGTAATCGCATAGTATGGGGGTAGAAAAATGCAAAGCAGGCAGAATAGTTTAGGGAAAAAAATCGGCGATATTTGCGTAAACAACATTGTTTGGGTGCTGCTTATCGTTTCGGTCATTGTTATGGGGCTTTTTAATCAGGCGTTTTACAAGCCGGCAATATTGATTAACATCATAACCCAGACAACAGTGTTGGGTATTTTCACAATTGCCATGTCTATGGCTATCATTTTAGGCGATATAAATTTGTCGGTGGTGGGTACATCAGCCTTTTCTGCCGTTATTGCAACGTCGCTTATGCAATACAATGGTGTGTCATGGGTGGCAGCGATATTTATTTGTGTGGCAATCGGGCTTGGTATCGGGATATTGAACGGTATTATCATAACAAAGCTAAGGGCTGTGGCTTTAATAGAAACGTTGGCTATGAATATGATACTGACCGGTGCTGTATTGGCTATTACACAAGGAAAATCAGTAACGGATTTTCCTGATGCGTACAAGTTCATAGGGCAGGGCAGAATATTTGGGGATATACCCGTTCTTCCCATTGTGCTCATCATAGCGTACGGCATATTTTGGGTAATATGGAAAAAGACGAGATACGGCAGAAGCTTGTTCGCGGTGGGCGGTAATTCACAGAGCGCAT
>JAVXIJ010000115.1:0-4960 GCA_036648415.1 Christensenella sp. | reverse complement strand
GGGGCGGATACCATCCGCCCGTGCCCTTAAAGGTCAAAACCTTGGGGCTCTGCCCACAAACCCCGCAAGGGAGCAAGCTCCCTTGACCCGAAATGCTCCGCATTTCTAATAAAAAATGTATGAATTACACATTATATATAGCTCATAACGGTTATGGGTCTAAACATTCAAACTCTGTTGCGGGCGGATAACACTAAGTGCAATTATCTTGCCGTATAATTGCACTATTTTGTATAGAAAAAGGCGCTTTTGAGCGCCTTTTTCCATGGATGGATGAGCGCACTCACAAAACATTGCTTTGCACTGCTCAAATTCCAAACTTTTTTTTATATTAAATTTTTTACTGTTTCAACAACTGCGCAAGCTTCGGGAAAATCTTTTTTGTGAGTATCAAATGCCCTTTGGAGTTAAGATGCAGTCCATCTTCAATTGTAATATCCGCAGCATTATATTTTTTATACTCATCGCGCATATCCACCAAACTTGCACCGCTCTGCTCTGCAATGCGCACAATTTCCGCGTCATAGCTCGCCCGCACATCTTCCTTATACAAAATCTTCCAGCCGTCAAGCGCCACCGTCATTTTATCCATACAATACGGCGGCAGCGTAACCATCACAACCTTACATCCCATATTCGTCAGCTTCTCGGCAATATACGCAGTGTCACGCGCAAAATGCTCAATTGGCGTATGTGTATATCCATATTCATCATCTGTGATACGCATATCGTTAGTGCCAATCATCATCACCGCAACATTCGGCTTAAAATCATTTATTCCGGGATAAAAAGCCGTAAAAATATCACTCACCTTGTACCCCGATATAGAAAAATCCTTAAACGTAATATTCGAGTATTGCTCAAGCGCCTTTTTTACAATATGCTGATGGCTCATGCGATAGCTGGTTATAGAATCCCCCAAATATGCTATGCGGAATTCTTTTTCGGGATTTACCATCGGTGCGCCGCATTCGAGCAAAACCGCATCGGCGCTCTCTTTGTTCTGCTTTTCAAAACCCGCTAAAACACCTTCAATCTCATCCATAGGTATATCATAAATACACGACATCTTCGCTTTGTCGTCATCGGCAATCCCAATATCCGTATACGCTTTATGCAAATTAAAGCACAAATTAAATTCGTTTTCAAACATAACAACACCCTCTCATTTCATTATGTTTTAAATCCCGACAGTTTCCTTTGTCATTTTCACCCACTCCGGAATGCGCGCCATATCCTCCGCAATATCATAAACATCACGTACCACAAACTCTACGGGTTGATTTTTAGTGCAATTCCAAGTACGCTCAATATCTTTTTTCATGCCGTCCCAATTTCGGTCCGCACCGCTTATATATGCCGGATTAGGCTTTCTGCAATACACATAGTCTTTTCCGAGCGACTCCGCAACACTCTCAAAATTATTCCAACCCGACACCGAAACCGTCCTCAATCCGGGCATAGCTTTTTTAACCAAATCTATACGGTCATCCACCGGTTCACAGCAGCCATATGATACAAGCCCAAACATATTTGCATATTCCGCCAAATACGGCAAAAACAATTCGCCGAACATATCGGGGGAATATAAATTGGTTTCCTGTGACTCCACCCACGTCCAACAATTTTTCGGTGTAGGCACAGCGCCTGATGATGCATTCGGAAGCTCTGATACATACCCATATCCGGATGGCCCCGCAAACTGATTATCGGTATTAAGCGCCATAATCTTCTCATCCTGCAACCATTTCACAAATCGGCGTCTGTCCTCCATCAAAAAATCCATAAGCTTCGTCAACGCCTCGGGATGATCATAAGGCCAAAACATCAAATTATCGTTGCCCACAAGCTTAAACAAATCCATTGTTATAACAGGCGCATTGTTTCCGCAAAACGGATTAAACCCAAAATCAGGGAAGAAATTATCATAATTCCCCACACGCACCGGAAGAATATCCCCAAATATTTCCTCCAGCGTCTGCTTCATTCCAAGCGTACGCTCCCTATCCACATAAAACGTGCGCGGCTTGAGCTTTTCCATATCCTCGGGCGTTGCAATAGGAAAGTTCGACATATATCCCATGGAATCATCCGCATGATGCTCCACAATCTTTACGCCGTAATCCGAACGGATAACTCTCCACGCAAGCTGAAAATAATTCTCTATTACAATATCGTCCTGCACGAATTCATATTGCTTAATTGCTTGCAGAAACGTTTTTTCCACATTTTTTAAATACGGATTTTCACATTCAAAATCCGCCTCCGTAAGAAACCCTGTCACCGAAAAAGTTTCAAACAATATCATAGGACGTTCGGGCTTCAAATCCCTCAAAGCTGTCCATTGACGCTTTTTTGTTTTCATATCATCGCTCTGCGCAATTTCTGAATAGCGCGCCGCAAGCTTCCTCAAACGCTCTGTTTCCTTTTGTGTAGGCTTAATGTCTAACCTGCCTATGTCGTCTGCCGTTTGCTGATTTGTATAAATCTGATATTTATCCGCCACTGTGTTCCCCCCTTACGTACAAATAAAACACGCTTCTAATCAGCAAGGGCGATCCACGACCGCCCCTGCATACACTTTAAATTCAAATAATAATTTATAATACTTGTTACTGCTTCTTTAGTGCCCCGCTTCTGATAACGTCTATCAAAACCGCGAGGATAAGTATGCAGCCTGTAACCACCATCTGTACATATTGGTTGACACCGAGTACCTGCAAACCGTTCGCCACAATCGAAAGCACCAATATACCAAGGAGCGTGCCGACCATAGACCCCTTGCCTCCCGAGAGTGAAAGACCGCCCAACACGATTGCCGCAATAACATTCATTTCCGTTCCGAGCCCTGACTGCGGCAGCGCCGCGCCCACCTGTGCCGAAACCAGCATGCCTGCAAAGCCCGCGGTAACACCGCTTATCAGGTAGCATATGAATTTAATTTTGCTTGAGTTAATACCGGAAAGACGGCTCGCCGTCTCGTTTCCGCCTACCATATACACTTGACGTCCAAACCGCGTATACTTCAGCAGGAAGAACGCAGCAAAGAATATTGCAAACGCAATGATAACCGATACCGGCACCGCACCGCCGAGGTATCCACGACCCATGAAGATAAGGTTTTTGTCCGATACCTGCAACGTAACCCCTGTAAACAGATACGCGATTCCGCGGAATATCTGCATAGTACCGATTGTCGTAATAATCGGGTTGATTTTAAGATAAGCGATAAGCACGCCGTTGATTGCGCCGAATCCAAGACCGACAGCAATAGACAACAGAATTACCGCCCAAACAGGCGCGCCCAGCGAAACGGAAATCGTCGCGCATAAAACGCCTGCAACCGCTCCGACTGCGTTCTGCGAAAGGTCCATGCCGCCCGTAATCATGGCGATTGTAGCACCGGATGCCCTAATGAGCGTAATCCCCGATGCCAGCAAGATATTCATCATGTTATCAAATGACATAAAAAATGGAGATACAATGCCTAAAACCACGCACAAACCAATGATAGCAATAATCAAGCTGAGATTATTGCCCATGCTCCCCATTCTCTCTTTCATTGATTTTTTATGTAAAACAACCTCGTTCGTATTCATCATTCTCCTCCTACCGCAATCTGTAGTATTTGCTTTTGTGTGAAATCTTTTCTATGGAATTCACCTTTGATTCCGCCCTCTTTAAATATCAATATTCTGTCTGCAATGCCCACTGTCTCAGGCAACTCGGAAGAAATCATAATTACCGCAATACCCTGTTGACACAGCTCCTCTAAAAGCTTATATATCTCAACCTTTGCCCCAACGTCAATTCCGCGTGTCGGTTCGTTTACAATCAACACCTTTGGATTTGCCGCCAGCCACTTTGCCAGCACAACCTTTTGCTGGTTTCCGCCCGAAAGAGAGTCCATCAGTACATCAGGAGAGGGCGTCTTAATATTAAGCTTAGTGACCCACTCACTTATCAGTTCATTTTCCTTCTTTTTGTCAATGATTGCGCCCAACCTGTCAAGCACCGTAATAGATGTGTTAGCACGTACAGTCTGATTCAGTATCAGCCCCTCGTCCTTTCGATTGGCAGGAACATAAGCAATACCATATTTTTTTGCCGCAATCATGTTCTTGATTGTAACTTTTTGCCCATTAACGTAAATCTCTCCGGCAGTCATTTCTTTTTTGCCGATAATGCCCTCTACCGCCTCTGTACGTCCCGAGCCCAACAAGCCAAACAGACCTAAAATCTCGCCCTTTCGCACACTAAAGCTAATATCGTGCGCAATCTCGCAATCAAGATGCTTCACTTCAAGTATCGTTTCGCCAATCTCAGCCTCTACCTTAGGATACATATCAGCAACTTCTCGCCCTACCATCAGTTCAACGAGTTCTTCTTCAGTTGTTTCCTTTGTATTTAGATACCCAACGCGTTTTCCGTCACGCATCACCTGCACCTTGTCCGCCACCACAAACACTTCATCAAGCTTATGAGAGATATATAATATCGCCACACCCTTTGAAGCTAAATCCTTGATAAAAGCATACAGTCGCTCAATTTCTGTTTCAGAAAGTGCCGACGTCGGCTCATCCATTACGAGCACCTTTACATTTTTGGAAACAGAGCGCAGTATTTCAATCATCTGCTTTTCCGCAACTGTCAAATTTCCCACCCTTGTAAAGGGGTCATACGGTAAATCAAATTTCTCGAGCAGCTCTTTAGCCTGCTTTTTCAACGTTTTGTAGTCCACCATCCCCAAAGGCCCCTTCACAGGCAAATCACCCATAAAAAGATTTTCGGCAATCGTCATCTCATCCAAATAATTAAGTTCTTGGTATATAATTGCAATCCCCATATCGAGGCGTTCTTTCGGGTTTTTTTCCGGCGGTACTTTCTTACCATCCAGAAAAATATCACCTTTTTCATTGCCAAGCGCGCCCGAGAGTACCTTCATCATGGTAGATTTACC
>JAVXIJ010000114.1:2257-4971 GCA_036648415.1 Christensenella sp. | reverse complement strand
AAGTCGGGTGCGGGAGAATATTTTGCACTTTCTAATATATATATTGATATAGAAGCAAAGCAGGGATATAGATGTAAATCGCTCAAGGTGACAGGGGACAGCTATGTCGTCACCCATGACGGGCAAAACCTGCCGAGCTACATCCTTGCGGACAGCAAAAACATGAACCTTTCAGCTACATTTGAGCATGACCCGAACAGCGCTTTTGCATTAACCATTCAAGATGTCAGCAATGTGGGAATAATAACCGTGAGCGATGATTACGGCATGAGCGGCGCAGGAACATATTATATCGGTGCGCCCATTCACGTTGATGTGAAGCAGACACAGCAAGATGTCGGCATTAAAGCGATTTCTGTACTGTCTGAATATGAATCGGGAAAGACAAAAACGGATTCTTATAAGGCATATCCGTTTGCATTTACGCCGAAATCTTTAGAAAATGACAAGCTGAAAAGCGTGATGATCGGTGCTGAAACAGAGCAGTTGTATTATGTGACGTTTGAGTCGAGCGAAGCGGCGGCAGGCACGGTCAACAATCAAAACGGGTATTATTCATCAAGCACGGGGTTGGAGATGAACACGCGCGCCGCGCAAGGGTGTTATTTATCTAATTATACCGTTAAGAATACCGATGGCACGCAATATACGACAGGCAACAAAAGAATTTATCCAACACAGGACTGTGCCGTTATTGCCAATTTCAGGCATTATACAGCGAATATTTATACTGCCGTTATGGGAGAGGGCAGTGTTTCGGGCGCGGGGGAATACAACCTTTATACGCAAGCCGCCCTTAATGCGACACCTGCGCAGGGTTATGTTTTCGGCGGGTGGTATCAAGACAATAAATGTGTGGAAACAACCCCGATTTTGAACATAAATGTAACAAAAGACGAGCTTTTTACTGCTGTATTTATACCAAAAGATACGTGTATTGTGCTTTTTGGGACAAAAGACCCGCAGCTTGGCAGCGTGACGTGTAACGACAACGCCGCGGGACGTGTAGACGCTCCGATAGGCAGCAAGGTTGTAATGAAAGCACAGCCGGCGCAAGGCTGTGAGTTTGTGAAATGGCAAAAAAACGGTAAAGATATTGCGGAAAGTGCGACTTTTACGGCAGATTTAACGGAAATAAGTGTAGAATATACCGCTTTTTTTGCAAAAACCGGCAGTTTGATTACAACGAGGGCAATGACGAATACCGGTGATGTAAGCAGTATTACAGTGACACCGGCGCTCGATAAAGAGTCGGTGAAAAAGGGCAGCGATATTACTGTTAAGGCGACAAGCACCGATCCTAAGATGAAATTCTGCGGGTGGTTTGCGGATGGTTGGATAATATCCTATGCAGAAACAGCCGTATACACAGTAAAAGAAGATGCAATTCTTACAGCCGTATACAGCACTGACGGTAAAATACCCGTGTTTGTTGAGTATGAGCCGAAAGAAATAAGTAAATCGGAAATCAAATGGGCAGCACGCAATGATATAGTGACATTAACCGCGCCCGTTTTTGACGGTTACAGTTTTTCCTATTGGACAAACAGAGATGGATATTTAAGAGAGCCAAACCCCAATTTTAACATTACTGTAGATAAAGCGTGCAATTATGTTGCGGTTTATAAAAAAAACATGGTGAACGTGACATATGATTTGGGAAGCGGAAACAATGCAAACGGCGCATTTTTGGTTAACGGCAGCAAGCAAATAGTGCATAACAGCAATGTGTCTTATCAGAGCGGTGAGCGTGTGGTTGCGCAGGCTGTTGCTGCTCCGCATTATACGACGGAGGCTGTTTACAAAAACAATGAGCTGCAAGTCGGAGATACTGTTGTGTTTGCGGCGCAAAATAATGACGTTATTCGCGCAAGCTTTAAGCCGATACTTTACGGCATCACAATTAACAAAGATATTGTACAGGGCGGGAATGCCTACATCAACCAAGAAAAGCAAAGCGGTTTTGTGTACGGTGAAACGGTGAATGTATATGCGCAGCCGTTTGAAAAATATGCCTTTGACGGTTGGTATGATAAGGACGGAAAGCTGCTTTCGGCGGAGCAAAATTACGCCGTCAGAGTGACGGGGAGCATGGAGCTCATTGCGAAATTCCATGAAAAAAACCCGATGCTGAATGTATTGGTAAACCCTGAAAAAAGCGGAAGCGTGAATATTGTATCGGGAGCTGTTCCTTACGGTAAGCAAGTCAGCATAACGGCGACCCCCGAAGCTGTTTACCAATTTGTTAATTGGACGGATGAAACGGGGAAGGCGGTTTCAGCAGAAAATCCGATTGTTTTTACAGCGCAACGCTCGCGCACGTTGGTTGCGAATTTTGCACCCAAAAGCGCAACGCTCACGGTTACGGCAGAGCCAAGCGAGGGCGGCAGCGTATCGGGCGGCGGCAGTTATATTTTCGGCGCAACGGCAAATCTTACGGCGACGCCCAATGCAGGTTATGTATTTATGGGCTGGATGCAGGGCGGAAAGCTTCTTTCTGTGCAGAAAGATTATGCAATGAATGTTTTAAGCTTTGAGAATGTGACAGGTTGTTTCGGTAAAAGCGGAGAGCATATTTTGATAGCGGCATACAGCGCAAACAAATTGGCGGGGAATGCATCGGGAAGCGGAATTTATAAAAAAGGAACAAATGCAACGGTTACGGCTGTGCCGCAGGCGGATAAAGAATTTGTCGGGTGGTATGAACAAAAAAC
>JAVXIJ010000114.1:0-2157 GCA_036648415.1 Christensenella sp. | reverse complement strand
CGTATACGGCTGTTTTTGAGCCGATTAAGGTGAAGCAGAATATTATATTCAGAACCAACCCGCAGTGGGGAAGTATTCAAACAAAAATAGAGCGCAACGGTCAGCTTGTGCAGGATAACCAATTATTGTACGGGGACAGGGTGACATATACGGCGGCAGTTTCCCCAAGTCACGCGACTGCAAGGTTTGAGTCTTATCAAGATAAAAACGGCGCTGTGCTAAGCTATGATGATGTATATGTGATTGAAAAGGTTACAAACGACATCGAGCTCAGCGTGGACTTTGTTGAGCCGTATGATGTTGCGGTTTCATATTCAAGTGTCGTAAATGATAAATATAACAGACAATTATTGCCGGGTGTGCAAATTGATGCAAAAAGCGGCAGAGTGGACGGAGTTTTTAAAACGCAAAAGCTTGTGGATTACGGCGCGGTGGACGCAAATGTCAGGTTTGTGGGCTGGTATGATAATGCGGGCAAGCTTGTGAACAGTTCGCCGTCTTTTACATATGATTTCACGGAGCCGCAAGAGCTTACGGCGCGGTTGGAAATCAAAGATATTGCCGTGAATTTGCTTGAGCCTGTTTGTTCAATAAAAAATTACGGACAAATGGTTGTTTTGGGAAATGCGTATCGTGATACGGGTGAAACGGTGAGCATTGAGGCGCGGACGGATAAAAACGTATATTTTAAGGATTGGACGGTAAAGGACGCGCAAGGCAAAACAAAGGTATTGTCGACAGACCAAAGGTATGAATATACCGTTGACGCGGCGGCGGGCACGCAGGTTGATATTGGCAGTGAGTATTTGCCGATACAGTATTATTTGAAGCTAATGTCATCGCCCGACACGGCAGGAAAGCTGTTTCCGCAAGGTTATTATGCCGCAGGTGAAACCGTAAAGGTTATGGCAGCTCCGATAGATGAAAAATACAGCTTCAGCCATTATGAAGATGAAGATAAAAACAAAATACCGATGAATCAAGATTATTCGTGTAATGTTGTGATGGACGGCAACAAGACCGTTACAGCAGTGTTTGCAACGGGGGGCAGCACAGATGTGCTGGTTAAAATGCTTGAAGCGGCGATTATCGGTTTAAGTGTGTATTGCGCGACCCACGGAATGATACCGATTTCAAAGGAACTTAACGAACTGTTGATTCTTTTGAGAAACGGTGCGGAGGTTACGGAAATTATTCAAAAGCTGATTAAGATTATAGAAAAAATCGTGGAGAATTTGCCGGAGGACCCCGATAATCCGCCCGATGACCCAAGCATAGCAAAAGTGCAGGTGGACGGAATACCTAACCCGTCGGCGGGCGGCAGCGTGACGGGCAGCCAACAAACGCAGGTGGGTAATTCTGTGCTGCTTGCGGCAAAGGTAAACGCGGGTTATGAATTTGAAAAATGGAGCTGCAATAATCCGAGCATTAAGATTGCAGCGCCGCAGAGTATAACGCAAACGGTGCTTGTGACAGAAGAAATGGCTCCACAAGTGGAATATATCGCGCATTTCAAAGAAAAACAAACGGTGGTGAATTTTTCCGCATCAAGCGGAGGAACGGTAAGCTCTGAACCTGCAACGCAGGGAAATGTTTTGCGGGTCAATAAAGGTACGTCTGTGACTCTTACAGCAACGCCAAATGCGGGTTATACGCTTCAAAATTGGGTGAAGGACGGCGTGGTGCTGACAACCGAAAAAGCCAACACCTATACATTTACGGCAGATACGGATGTGTGCATAAGCGCGAATTTTGTAAAGCCTGTTAATGTTACGCTGGAAGCAAGCGCAGGCGGCAGCATTGCTGTTATAAGCGGCGGCACGCCTGTCGGGAACGTGCTTTCGTGCAATGCAGGCACGACGGTGGTGCTTAAGGCGGCGGGAAACAGCGGATACCGTTTTACAGGTTGGTATAAAGATGATGTGCCGATATTGGGTGCACAAGCTATATCCGATGTGTATCAGTTTACGGCGGCTGAAAATTGCAAAATCAGCGCACGGTTTGTGAAGTGCACCTATATTATAAGCTTGGCAGCACAACCTGCCGAGGGCGGAACGCTTATTTGTGAGGGAAAAACGCCTGACGAAAAGGGATGTTTTACTGTTGACGAAAATGAAACGCTGACATTGAGCGTGACGGCGGCGCCGCAGTATGCGC
>JAVXIJ010000113.1:0-4973 GCA_036648415.1 Christensenella sp. | reverse complement strand
ATCGCAGGATTCCGCGCAAATCTGCCGCGCTTCTTTAAGATTCTTAAGTATCCCGCGTCCAATCCATTGGGTCAGTATATTCCCTATTCCGGTTGCATCTGCCGGTCCTGCATATACAGGTTTATGCAAATAATCCGCTGTCAACTGATCTAAAAACGCATTTTTGCTTCCGCCGCCGATTATATGCAGCCGCGGAAATTTTTTACCCGTCAAATGCTCAATGTTGTCAATCACATAGCGATACTTACACGCAAGGCTCTGCGTTATGATGCGCACAATTTCCACATCACTTTTGGGCGTGTATCCTTGCTCCCGCGCCATTTGCGCAACAACCTCGGGCATATTCGCCGGTTCAAACAACCGCTCATCATCAGGGTCAATAAACACTTCATCGCACATCGCTTTGCTCGCCTGCTCCGCGAGCTCTGCAAAGCTGTACTTCTTACCCTGCAATCCCCAAATACGCACGCATTCTTGTATAATCCACAACCCTGTTACATTACATATATAACGATTGCGTCCCATTACACCGCCCTCGTTGCCAAACCCAAGCTTCATGCTTTCTTCTGTCATAATAGGATTTCTAAGCTCTGCGCCCACAAGTGACCACGTACCGCTTGAAATAAATATAAACTCCTCATCATCCGCTGCGGGCACCGCCACCACTGCCGAAGCCGTATCGTGTGACCCCACCGCATAAATATCCGCAGACACAACCTGGAGTTCATCCGTCACATCACTTGCAATCTCGCCTACTTTATCACCGGCGTGAACAATAGGCATAAAAATATCTTTAGATATACCATACGCCCTAAGAATATCATCATCCCACTTATTGTCCGCAATGTTGTACAAATTTGATACACTTGCAATTGTATATTCCGTATATTTTTTTGCTCCGAGCAAATGCGACAAATAATCAGGTACAAAAATAAGCTCCTTTGCAATCCCTAAAATATCGCTGTCCTGCTCTGTTTCCGCAAGCAAATGATACGCCGTTTCAAAACGTTCAAACTGCTGTCCTGTACGCTTATACACCTCATATTGCGGCATTAGTTTATACGCGCGCTCCACCCAACCGAATGTGCGGCTGTCACGATAATTGCGCGGCGTTTCAATCATAGTGCCGTTTTTGGAAATAAGCGCATAATCATTGCACCACGAATCAATAGCAACAGATGTAATCTGCCCGTCAAATTCGCGCTGTGCAAGCGCATATCCGAATTTGATTTCATCAAAAATACGCAAAAAATCCCAATACGCCTTACCCTGCACAAGCACAATCTTATTTTGAAACTTATGAATCGGAGTAAATGTGGCTTTGCCGTCCTTAAGCTCTCCCACAAAGAGCTTGCCGCCGGATGCTCCGAGATCTATCGCTAATGCTAAACCGTTTTTCTTCATTCGTGAATATTCTCCTGTGCCGCATAAACAGCAGGTTTGAAGATATTTGCCATTGCATCGTACTCCACGCGCTCTACAATGCTGTATGCCTTATTAAGCGTAGGACCTGCCGCCACAATGCCGTGCTGCGGCAAAATTCCCTCAAGCCCCATTTTCTGTGCGCGTTCTCTGTTGTTCATAAAATATTCGTTAGTGCGCATTGCAAGCTCTTCAGAATATGCCCAAGCCTGATGAATAACACCGCAATCCCCCATTTTCATTGTTGCTTCCGTAACAGATGGGATTGGTTGGCTAAATGCCGCAAAACACATAGAAAACTGCGGATGCGCATGAATGACCGCACCAAATTCAGGGAAATTCTTAAGCAATATTGCGTGCATTCTGCTTTCGCGTGAAAGCATATCCGGTCCTTCAATAATATTGCAGTCATAGTCAATAATCATCAAATCCTCAGGATTAAGACGACATCTATGATGCTCAGACATCATTGTAGGTGTAATAAGTATGCGGTTTTCCTCAACACGCTCGGAAAGATTTCCGCCCGCCGCATTTGTGAGCTTTCTGTCATAAAGAAACTCTATAACGGAGAGCATTTCCATTCTTCTGTCCAAATAAGATAATTCTGCCATTTTTAGTTGCCTCCCAGCATAAACTTTAAAATTTTCGGTTTCCCGAATTTCATACAATTTCATTTGCGGATTATTTCGATTTTAACATCCTTCATCATTTTTTTTGCTTGTTCAATATCGAAACCCACAGTTTTATTGCTTGCCGCGCACGTCGCCGAAAGCGCCGTTGCATAAGCAAGCATATCCATTACCGGCATAGGATTACATTCAAGACCGTAAATAAGCCCTGTTAAAAGCGCATCTCCGCAGCCTGCCGTATTACCAACTTGTACTTTCATGCCATATCCGCGATAAATTATACCTTCATAACGAAACACCCATCCGTCGCCGCCCATTGAAACCATCACAACAGGAATATCAGGGAGCTCATCAAGCGCCCCCACTACATCTTCGGCATTATGAAGCTCGCGTCCGACAATTTCTGAAAGCTCCTCAAGATTAGGTTTTATGAGCTGAGGATGATATTTAAGCCCCTCTTTCATAAATTCGCCCGAACTATCAAGGTACAGCTTCAGATTCATTTTTTTTGCAATTTCAAGCAGTTTTTTTTGCACTTCTTTGTCGTCCACATTAGAAGCATCACCGGCAATAATAAGTGTATCCCCATTTTGCATTTGCGACTCCATCAGTGCAAGCAGCTTTTCTGTAATATCACGCGTCAGCACTTCTCCTTTACCACCGAGAAATGTGCAGTTTCTCTCTTTATCTACAACAAGATAATTAGTACGCGTTTCAGGTGTTTCGTACCACAAATAATGCGTCTTAGAACCTGAATTCTCAAGTACATCCACCACTTCTTTGCCACATCTTCCGAAAGATACACCAAACGTACGATTGGGCACATCTAAAAGCGAAAAATTATACGCAAGATGCGTTCCTTTTCCGCCCAGACATTTTTCTTTTTTAATAATGCGGTTCATACAATTTTCTTGAAATGATTCGATGTAGAGAATTTCATCCATTGCAGGGTTTAATGTTACGGTGTTAATCATTGGATTCTCCTCTTGAAAACTTATATTTTGTATTTATATTATAGTACAAATTATGCGGTGCGTCAAATGACGCAAAGTAAAATATCCGCTGTATTACGGCAATTTTGTTACGTAACTGTCAAATTTTATGCTACACACAAAGTATATGTAAATCTGAAACAACATTTTTTTCGGTACAACGTTTTCATTTTATCCATTGAATACTTCTTCTTGCTTTACTATAATATCAGTGTCACATATTATTCTTGATTGGAGTCTTAAATGAAAAAATATATAATCGCTTATGATTTCGGAACCGGAGGTATCAAGGCTTCGCTTTACGATGCTAACGGTGCTTCACTTGCATCTTCATTTGAACCATATGATACGCTTTATCCCCATGTCGGACGGCACGAGCAACGTCCCGCTGATTGGTGGGCATCTATTTGCGTAAGCACAAAACGTCTTCTCGAAATTTCCAAAGCAGATAAAAACGAAATAGAAGCACTTGCCATCTCAGGGCACAGTCTTGGTGTTGTCCCTATCGGAAAAAACGGTGAATTGCTGCGTGACGCTACACCTATTTGGTCAGATTCACGCGCGCAAAAAGAGTCTGATGAGTTTTTCGCGGTACATAACAAAGATGACTGGTATATGCTCACCGGAAACGGTTTCCCAAGTCATCTGTATTCAGCCTTCAAGCTTATGTGGTATCGTAAAAACGAACGCGAAATGTTTGACAACATTTCTATGGTGCTCGGTACAAAAGACTACATCAACTATCTTTTGACCGGTAAAATGTTCACAGACCCGTCTTATGCTTCCGGCATAGGTTTTTATGATCTAAAAAAAGGTGTATATGATGCGGCTTATATGAAAGAAATGGAACTTCCTGCGGAAATATTTCCTGAAATTGTTCCATCCACACACATTATCGGTACTATAACAAAGGAAGCCTCCGCCGAAATCGGTTTGCCTACAGACGTCAAGGTTGCGTGCGGCGGAGTAGACAATTCATGTATGGCGCTTGGCGGAAGATGTATAGCGAACGGCCGTGCATATGTTTCGCTCGGTTCATCCGCGTGGAATGTTGTTTCCGGCAGCGAACCTATACTCGATACCAAACTCTCACCCTTTGTATTTGCACACTGTATTCCGGGTATGTTTGTTTCAGCCACATCTATTTTTGCGGCAGGCTCTTCCTTTCAATGGGTGCGAAACAATATTTGCCGTGACTTAATGCAAAATTCAGGCTATAAAGACCCATATGTACTTATGAACGAGCTTGCAGCACTTTCGCCTATCGGTTCACATAAGCTGCTGTTTAATCCGAGCCTTGCAGGCGGCACAGGTGCGGATTGCACCCCTAACATCCGCGGCGCATATGTAGGGCTTGACCTCAAACACACGCCATCCGACCTCATTCGTGCGGCAATGGAAGGCATTGCGCTTGCATTGCGCGTTGCACTTGACTACATGAAAACCATGACAACACTGAGCGGCGAAATTCTTTTTGTGGGCGGCGGTGCAAACAGTCCGCTTTGGTTGCAAATGTTTGCCGATATATATGGCATGGACGTAATTAAAACAAATGTAGGTCAAGAAGCCGGCTCACTTGGCGCAGCGGCAATTGCAGCGGTTGGCTGCGGTATGTGGAAAGATTTTTCACCCATCAATAAAATTCATAAAGTAACCTCAGTAAGCCATGTAAATCCTACAGCACAAGCCGAATACAATAAAATTCTTGAAATATATAAAGAAGCTATGCTATGCATCGGAAATATAAGCGACAAGCTGCACGCACTTGACATAGCCGAATAACAGCTTTATCCCTAATGTTTTAATGTACACCCCAAATTTCCAATTTTACAGTGCAGCAGCTTTGAGTTGCTGCACTGTTTTAGTTTACTGCTCTACCCCAACATTTGACATAGAGCCGATAAAAAAGATGCGTTTGCGGTCGGGCACG
>JAVXIJ010000112.1:0-4986 GCA_036648415.1 Christensenella sp. | reverse complement strand
GGTGGGCTCTTTTAATGGCATTAGCTTATCTATTTGCGGTGCTGTGTCCCCTGCTTCCGGGGTGTTTGCCGTCGTGCCCTGCCCGCCTGCGGACGTGTTTGTGGGCGCATTTGTCGGCGCTTCCGCCGTTTTTTCAGAGTTTTGCGGCGGCAGCACGGTAGGGATTCCGTTTTCCCATTCCGCGGGCTGCGTTGCCGTATCTGTTTGTGCGGGTGGGTCTATCTTGGTGGGCAGCTCCGCCGCCATTGCCGTCGGCACAACGCTCAGCATCATCACCAACGCCAACAAGAACGCCGTCAGCGCTCTCCCCATGCCTTTTATTTTTTTATTCCGCATTTTGCGTTCTTTCATATCCCCACACCCGTTGTCATTTCCACAGCCGTTTTTTATGGCTGTTTTACGACCCCAAACAAGCCATAATAATTTGCATCTTGGTTAATTGATGTATTTTTAGATACATCAATGTTAAATGTTTTGCCGTCAAAAGTACCCGTAAACGGGTTTTCCTCTGTACCTATCGGCGTGAACGGTTCTTCGTCCGCCGTAATGTCGCCCGCAAGCACATAGTTTGCGCTCATGGTGTACGCTTTATTGTAATCGGTGTTGCCTATGTTTTTAAACTGTTCCCACGTGGTAAGCTCTATCACGCTGCCGTCTTGCTGTGCAAGCTGCGCAGGGAAAACTTCATCAACGGGCACAAGCGGCTGTATCTCTGTGATTTGCTCCACCTTTGTGGGGAAAACAGGGTCAACAGGCTCTAATGGTTTTGTTTCGTTGATGTCTTTTGACACTATCACAGGGGTGCTGAAACGAATGACTTCCTTAGTATTATCTGTATAGGTTTTTTCATAGGCGGCATATACAGCGTCCGCGCCCATCTCGCCTTTTGGCGTTACATCAACGGTATTGCCCATACCTGCCATGTTTAGTATTGTTTGTTCCGCTAAAGAAAATTCTTTGAACGTCATGCCATAGCGCGCCGCTGTTTCTGTGTTTGCCGTCAGGCTGCCGCTCTGCGTTCCCATAAGTGCCAAATATGTAGGGGCGGTTTGGAGCTTTGCCGCGCCCTCTGTTTCATTTACCTTGCTGTCTATGCCAAACGCCGTGGCTTGACCATAGCACGCCGACCACAAGCAATCTGTGTATATCTCTTGAGGGGCGGCGTTATCGCCCACCAGCGCACCCGCAAGCTTGCCCTCTGTTACAATTTCCACAAATGCCGCAACATTTTTAACGGATTTTGCACCCTGTGCACTACCCGCCATGCCGCCCGCTGTATATGTAGGCTCTGTTGGCTGTTCCTCCTGCGTGGGGGCTAAAAGCTCTATTTTGCCTGTAATGAACAGGTCTTCTATTTGGGCTTCGCCCGACACGCTGCCCGCAAGGACACCCGTTGGGGCTTCACCCTTAGTTTTTACAGTGATATTTGATAAATCAAGCGAGCGCACAACGCCGCTTAGTTCCGTAAATAAGCCGTTGCCCGCAATTTGCAAATTGGATAATTTGTGGCCGTTGCCGTTAAACGTGCCCGAAAACGCAACAATAGACGGCATTTCCGCATTTTTGCAGTCAATGTCGTTTTTGAGAGCATACGCGCCGTCTATGGGATATGCCGCATCTATGCCGATTTTTTGCAGGTCTTCTTGCGTGATTATTTCTATATCTGCCTGGATAGGTATTATATCATCCGAAAAAAAAGGCGGGGCATTTGTGGGCGCTTCCGACGGCAAAGCCGTATTCGTGGGCGCGGCACTTTGGGTCGCGCTCGGCGCGGCACTTTGGGTCGTGCTCGGCGCGGCACTTGGGTTCGCACTCGGCGTGGCGCTTTGGGTCGCACTTGGCGACGCACTCGGCGCAGCAATACCACTCACGCAAATTGACAACACAAACATCACAACAAACATTATGGTGATGACTTTGTACCTTTTGCGGTTCATTATTTATCAGCTCCTTGAACATTTTAGCCCGCGTTTACGAGCTAACAGTCATTATTACAAGCGCAAAAACGCGCATGAATGGCTTTAATATTTACTTATCGTACCACTTTCAGCAAAAACTGTCAAGAATTATTACGGAATTGTAACAAAACTTAAGAAATGCGGGTTTTAAGGGGTTTGAGGGGGTTTAAAGTCAAGGTCAAGGTCAAAGGTCAAGGTCAAAAACACGGGCGGATAATATCCGCCCGTACAGGTGCAGTAGGTTTAAATATTAAACGCTGAGTGTGAGTGAAAGAAGCGCGTCATTAGCCGCGGCGACATTTAATATTTCCTCTGTAAGCGTAATGCCCGCCGGTACATGAAAGACTCCGTTATCACTTACGACATCGGTTTTGGTGGTTTTCCCGAGCAAAAACAACCGTGACTCACCGTCAACGGCGTTCTCGTATGTGCTTATCGGTGTTTCTTCAACATTTTTTTGCGCGCTACCCGTGATACGCTCCATATTATCACCATTGGGGTCAATAAACACCATTCTTCCCGCAAGAGTCGCGACCTTATCCATTTCAAACTGCATATCGTTATCGAGATACAACAGATGTATCTTTCCCGAGGTTTCATCAAAATCAAAATCAAGCACCTTACCCATAATGTCGCCTGTGCTTGAAAGCGCGGTAGTCCCCAACATAAAAAAGCCTTTTTCTATCTGTTGCAAAATATCGCGGGATTCGTACATTTTCACGGCGTTTTCAATGCTTGCGGTCATGATATAATCAGTGCCCACGCCCATTACATCCGAAAGCTTAAGCGCACGAAACTCATAGCCGTTATCACTTTTTAAAATCATGTACTCTACGCTTTTGGTGTTTACATCAATCATAAAATCCTGCGCTGTGCCATCCTCCAGCCCTTCCTTAACACCCATTACTCTTAATCCCAACACTTCCGTTGCTTTTTTCATTTGTTATTCCTCCATATATTACTTTCTCTTTAATATTGATATTAATGATTTTAATTTCATTCGTTCCTCAATGGTAAACGCATAATCCTTATAAAATGTCCGCTCGGCTTTTTCAAGAGCCGCAGAATATTGCTTCGCCGCTATGAGGCACTCCACTATTTGCAGCTCCGCCGCTTTTTTAATGGTGCTGTCATCTGAACATCTCACCACATCATGAAATCGTTTTGCGGCAAAAATGTAATCTCCGCGCTTTTTAAGTTCATACGCCTGCAACAGCTCAACATTTGCGTCAAATATATACGGACTTGGCCGACGTACGTTTTTCTTATTTAACAAATCTTGCTCCTCTGTCATCTTCCTTATTTCTAAAGATTCATATTTCGGCATATTTATGAGCTCTTCCTCCCTGCGCCTGTTTTCCTTTTTCAAGCTTTTGTGCTTGACACCCAGCACTATCACCGCAATTATGAGCGCCGCCCCTACAACACCCGCCAATATCAACAGCAGCAGCTCCCATGAAATCGTAATAACACCCTGCGTTTCCTGCCGCTCTGTGGGCGGCGTGAGCGGCACAACCGTGAGGGCTTGTGAATGCGTGGGCGCACTCGTTTGCGGAGTGGGCGTTGGTGTAGGAGTGGGCGTTGGCGTTGGTGTTGGAGTGGGCGCGGCAAATGTTCCAAAGGTCAATGTCTTTATTTGCGCCATCGCCTCTTCAAGATATTTATCCTCTGTGGTCCTGTATACGATATTCAGCACATATTGCCTGTTATCATACGAAAGCACATAAACCTTTGCGGCATATGACAAATCCTTAAGGCTGTCGCCCGATATGCTCATCGCTTGCTGCTCCGCGACTTGCTCTTCCGCCGCTTCGCCGAAATCATAATCCGCCGCCATTTCTGTTTTAATCCGCTCGAGCGTTACCGCCGTATCTTCAGGCGGCTCTACATAGAGCTTTAATGTATATGCCAAATATCCGTCATCATTATAAACACCTGTCAACATCTCCAAATTTTGCTCTTCTTTTGCCTTTGCAAGTATATCACCCGTCATATTAGTATCGCTTGGTGTCAAATAATATACATTACTTCCCTTTGGAATATCAATAGAAAAACCGTCGCCCGTACATACCGCCGCAAAAGCGTTTAGCGGAATAAGTGCAAGTGTAATACACAATATAATTGTAGCTATTTTTTTCATGCAGCTCTCCGTTGTAATTTTTTATGCTGTTTTTACACAACGTGCATTTTCTTTTTAGGCGCAGCGAACAAGTCCGAAATGTGTATTTTTTCCATTTGGTCAATCATGCTATCTTGCACACTGTTAAAGAAATCATGGATATAACACTCATCCTCGCGCATATTACTTTCCAATATGCGCTTATCTATGCTAAGCTCGCCCTCTATCGCGCGTACCACATCATACACGCTGATGTTCTCAATTTTTTTTGCAAGACGGTACCCACCGTTGCAGCCCTGCTCTGAAATCACCAGCCCCGCACGCTTTAAATATCCTGTTATTTTCATGAAATACAAATATGTGATACCCAGCCGCTCAGACATCTCTGTCGCGGTCATAAGCCGTCCCTTACCTTCCGCTAAATACCCCAGTATTCTGATTGCGTGCCCCGTCGCCGCCTGTAATTTCATAACACCGACTCCTTTTCTTCCACATCGTGCTTCGATTGTTTCAGCTTATCCTTCAGCGTAAGCATAATTATCTTAATCTGCTCGCGCTCATCTTGTGTTTTTACATTCCCCGCCTCAAGACACTCAAACGTCTTATGCAATGCCAAATTGTATTCATGCTGCGCAATAAGCTCTTTTAAGTACTCTATATCCGCATTGTTGCCGACATCAGCCGCAGCCATATCAGTGCTTTCATCCACCGCCGTGTGTTCCGCCGCAACTATATCAGTGCTTTCCTCTGCAAGTACAATGCGTTCATCCGCAATCGGTGCAATGCTTTCCTCTGCAAGCTCCGCATATTTCTTTGGCTCGGGCTCACTCGCAAATATACGCTTTTCTGCGCGATATGCCGCGCGCGTCATTTTTTCACGCGGCTTCGGCGGGTCTATTATTACCACCA
>JAVXIJ010000111.1:0-5000 GCA_036648415.1 Christensenella sp. | reverse complement strand
ATAAAACTTGCTGATGAATGGCGAGATATGAATGTAACAGAACCTGAAATATATGGATACAGAGTTTTTACAGATGGCGAAAAAATAGTGCTGGGGGCGTATGATGTTGCTGATGAGTTTTTAGAAGGTAATATGCAGCA
Source organism: Christensenella sp. (assembly GCA_036648415.1). Taxonomy (GTDB): domain Bacteria; phylum Bacillota; class Clostridia; order Christensenellales; family Christensenellaceae; genus Christensenella. The sequence goes on along the minus strand of JAVXIJ010000111.1, from coordinate 4,860 downwards.
TCTTCATCCGCGATATAAATTATTACCGGCGTTTGCTGCGTTGTTGGCGCTTGAGATACAGCAGGATTCTGATATGTATTCTATGGTGATTGATTATGCCGAGCATCCGGTGGCAGATGTCTTTGTAAATATCCATGAAGATTTTTATCAAATTTTTAAAGCAGATGAATTTGAGATTGAGTATTGTGACTTGTTGAGTTTCCAAAAAGAAAAAATGACATCTATGCGTGAAAGCTACCTTGTTGTAAAAGAAAATGTTCATAAACTTCATGAGGAACAAAATGTTCAAATAGTGAGATTTGCGCCACATGAGTTTACCGACGAGCAATGCCGATATATTCCCGCGCTTACATCGGAATTCGTATTACAAAAGCCGTTAAATGGAATATGCAGCGCAGTTGCGGCAGGCGATATACGTGCAGTATTGCTGCATGGACCTGCGGGAACGGGTAAAACAATGTCGTGTAAGCTTATTTGTCAAAATATAGGACTTCCGATAATGGATACAATAAATTGCACGGAAAATTTGGATGAATTTGTGTTAGGTAAATTCATACCAAAGGATGATCGCATTGTGTTTTGCGAGAGCAATGTTACAAAGGCAATTCGTGAGGGCGGAGCAGTTGTGTTTGAGGAAATAAATTTTGCAAAGCCGCAATATTTGGCTTTCCTAAATTCGTTGTTAGATGATAATGGATTTGTGCGCTTAGACAACGGTGAGGTTGTACGGCGAAATAAAAATTTCCGTTTTCTGGCAACTATGAACTTAGGATATTTTGGAACTAAGGAGCTGAATCAGGCACTGTATAATCGCTTTAACAGTGTTGTTGAGGTTGCAGCGCTTTCGGATGTTGCAATATCGCGTATGCTTATTGCGCGTGTTCCCGAATGCACACAAGTTGCGGACAAAATGATAGGAGTGTATCATAAGCTCAAGAAGAAGATTGAACAAGAGGAATTGGATATTGTTATATCACCGAGAAATCTTGAAAATTGGGCGCGGTTAGCTAAGTATGAAGGATATATTCAGGCGGCGGAACAGACAATCATACCGATAGCAAAATGCGAACGCATATTAGAGGAATCTATTCGCGGGATAATAGCATTATATAAATGGTGTTAAAAATTTTGCGGTTTTGCGGGAGGTGATTGCTTGAAGAAGGAATATAGGGAAACGCTGAAGCTTTTTCAATGCGATTATAATCGTGCGCTTGAAGAGGACTTTGCACAGGTGTTTTCCGAACGTGCGGATGTTCGCTTGTTTTTTATCAATGAGGATGAGGCTTTTACCGATGGAAGAAACATTGTTGTAGATCCTGCGTGCAATGGGTTGTTCGCAGATAAAGCTGCACTGTATAATACAGAAGAATATTTATGTATGTCGCATGAATGTTCAAATGATTCATGGATGGCATTACGCATGAATACCCGTGCGCAAAATATACACGAATGTTTACATCTGCTGTATACAACATTTCCGTTGCAAAGTGTAAATGATGTGCGAAGTACTACAAAAGTACGGCGTATGGTTTTAGGCTTGATTGACAATATAATAGAGGATGCTTTTATTGAGGCGGTAGGCTGCAGTGTGTACGATAATTTGGAGATTTTTTTATCTTTTGCAAGGATGCTGCGAGTTTTTTCTGACATTCCGACGCAAGGTACGGTGGAGCGTACATTTGAAACGAAAGACACGGAACATAAATTGTTACCTATTGTTGAATATCTTAATTATATGATAAGTGCTTTGCTTTATCCAATGCAGAAGGAGTTAAAGCCGAGCGCGGCAATAAAAAAATATGTAAAAAAGACGCGCACATTGTTTTTTGAGGGTGCGAGATGCGGAGAACCTTCTGAGCGTTTTACTTTTTCACAAAGAATATTTGATATTATTGCGCCTATTATTCCGAAAAACGAAGAAAATATTAAGCCGTGTATGTTTGAAAAAAGACTTGTAGGAATTAAAACGCATTCCTCAGAAGCTGCGTCTATCGGGACATTTTCGCACGCGGGTAAATCGGCAGTAATAACTCGTTTGCTTTTTATGGGCACAGATGGAAAGTTGCTTGTACGGACGGATTACAAGGACAAATCAGCTGCAATTATGAAAGGTTTTGAAAAAGAGAAACAAACTGCGCTGAGCATTGTAACATATAAAGGGGCTGTGACAGAGCGCACGGGCGGGGATTATGATTGCACGCGTATACACAAAGATATTAAAATAATCGAAACGAAGCCCAAGATAAATTTGAATTTAAAGAAAGCGTATAAGAATATTTATAATAAGTACCGAATAAATATAAATTCATATACTGCACATTTTTTGCGGCTGTTACAAGGCGCAGTGGAGGTGCAGGAGGATAAATTTGTTTTTGGAAGCGGAATTGCGTCAAAACGTATGGGAGATATAAAAAAGCGTTATTGGTTTCGTAAGGTGCAAGGTATAGATGTTCCGTCGATTGCAATTTTGCTGTTGATAGATGGGTCGGGTTCTATGGAGGGAGAGCGACGAAACAGTGCAATGGAGTCTGCCGTAATATTGCATGAAGTTTTGAAAAAGCGGCGGATAGAACACGCAATTGTAGAGCACAGGGCGTTATACGGCGAACCGATTGTGAAGCATAATATTCTTGTGAGCTTTGATGCGCGAGAAGAGGAAAAGTACAATATTATGATGCTGGATGCGGATGATGGGACAAGGGAAGGATTAACGCTTTATTGGGCAGAGAAGTATTTGCGTGAAAGCAGTTATGCGGAAAACAAATTAGTGATTGTGCTTTCAGACGGTGTTCCGGCGCATGGAGTTGATAGTGATGCGTGCTATTTGCCGCCGGTTTCAATAAAGGACACGGCAAATGCGGCAAGAAAGATAATCAAGCGCGGTACGGATATTATTGCGGTTGCATTGGATAATGAGGATGAGGATAGTTGTTACGCTGAACTTAATGAAATATATCCGCATGTTGTTTCATGCACAAATTTGAAACATTTGACAGGTAAGTTGTTGACGCTTATTTCTAAGAGATTTGTATAAACAGCAATAGAAAAAAACATGTTGATTCCGGCGAAAAAAAGGTAATTTAATCGGTATAACTAAAATAAAGAGCGATAGTTCTATTTATTGATGCTTGCATAAGAAAATAGGATGAATCTTTCACAGTAGTATTTTCCCGCAAATTGTTGTAAAATAAAAAGATGATTGGAGGCATTATATGGGAGAATTTAAGTTTACAGCTAAGACAGATTTCGGAGTGTTCAAGGATTATTGGATGTTCACTCTGTTTGAAAAGCGTGATGAGAAAAAACGACGCAGCGGTTTTGTAAAGTATTTGACGATTTTATGCGTTATTGTGGCGGCGCTCGTTGTACTTGTGGTTTGCAACGCGGCGGTGATGAACAATTCGCTGGGGGTAATTCCGCTTATATTATTGGGCGGCATGGTGGCGGCGACTATATCGGCGGTCATTACGGCGACGCATTCGCAGCCTAAAAAGCAGTATAAGCTTGTGCGGGAAACGGTGGAAAACCCGCAAAAATACGTGTTTACATCAACGGGCATGGAGGTTCGTGAATATGTTGCAGAGGAAGAACGCGAATCGCTTGCGGAATTTCCGTATGAAAAGATTGTAAACGCATACGAAACGCCAAAAGCATTTTATTTGTTTATCAGCGAGGTGGAAGCATTTTTGATAGCTAAAAATCAGCTTGATGAGGTAAACCAAGATGAATTCGGTGCGTTTTTGGAAGAGCAGCTTGCCGGACGATATTTTAAAAGCAAAAAGAGCTGAAGCTTTTTTGTGTTTTGGCAGTCGGCATGGTATTATTACGTGTATAACATATTGAAGGAGTGCCATTACTATGGTGTATGATTTAATTATTGCAGGAGCGGGTCCGGCGGGTCTTACGGCGGCAATTTATGCTCAGCGCGGCGGGCTTAAGGCGCTGGTGCTTGAGCGCGCTTTTGCGGGTGGGCAAATGGCGATAAGCCATGTGATTGATAATTATCCGGGATTTGAACATGAGGTTACGGGGGCGGCTTTGGCGCACAGCATGAAGCTGCAAGCGCAGAATTTGGGCGCGGAGCTTGTGACGGAGGAAATTATAAAATATGAGCTTCAGCAGCCTATAAAAAAATTAACTACTAAAAAAAATGTATATGAAGCGCGCGCAGTTATACTTGCGATGGGCGCAGAACCTAAAAAGTTGGGGATAAAAGGCGAGGACGCGTTTGTCGGCGCGGGTGTTTCATATTGCGCAACGTGTGACGGCGCGTTTTTTCGCGGACGTGACGTGGCTGTCATAGGCGGCGGAAATACAGCGGTAGAGGATGCATTATACCTTGCAAAGTTTTGCAATAAGGTATATGTGATACATCGCAGAAACGAGTTTCGCGCGTCAAAAGGCATGGTTGAGGCGGTGGAAAAGCTTGCGAATGCGGAGCTTGTTTTGGAATGCAATGTAACCTCTATAAACGGCGACAGCATGGTTAAAAGTGTGAGTGTGAAAAATGTAAACAGTAACGCGACACGCGATATTGATGTGGCGGGCGTGTTTATTGCTGTAGGGCAAGCACCCAAGACGGAGCTTGTAAAGGAGCAGATAACAGTTGATTGTGAAGGCTTTATTGTGGCGGATGAATCATGTAAAACGAATATAGCGGGGGTGTTTTGCGCAGGGGATATTCGCACTAAGCATATGCGGCAGATTGTTACGGCGGTTGCCGATGGCGCGGTTGCGGCCGATGGGAGTTTGGGAATCGGCGCGGAATAAAAATGGCGGAAATTGTTTTTTATTAGAAATGCGAAGCATTTCGGGCAGCGCCCCAAGGTTTTGGGGCTTTAAGGGCAGCGGGCGTCTATC
>JAVXIJ010000110.1:0-5000 GCA_036648415.1 Christensenella sp. | reverse complement strand
AATAATGTCAAGCGGAGCACAAAAGATGAAGCGGCGGCGGCTCAATCGGGGTTGAACGAGCTAAGAATACACACGGTAATCGCACGATACTTTTCGCGCATTTTGTTGACATTATTCCGTTGGTGGCTTATAGTTGAAGTACAGTGATTTAGCTGAGGAAAGAGTATACATATGAAGAATTATATTTCGGTAGCAGAGGCTTCTGAGAAATGGGGAATCAGCGCAAGAAGGGTGTACACGCTTTGCGCGGAGGGGCGTATTTCGGGTGCTATTCGTTTTGTAAGGGTGTGGGCAATTCCGAAAGATGCGGAAAAACCTATTGATGCCCGCATTAAAAGCGGAAAATATATCGGGTTTTCCGAAAAATATCATAAAAAAGACAACAACATTAAATAATTACAAATTTTGGTATTACGCAGTTGCTGATTGCAAATATATTATGAGGGAAATGTTTTACAAGAGGGGATGCGCTATGACGGGTAAAGACGAATGTGCGAATGATTTTGCGCGGATTGCACGGGGAAGGGGACGGATATGTCTTCTTTAAAGACCGTTTTGACGGTGGACGATAATATTGTAAACAGAAAAATATTATCGAAAATATTATCTCGTGAATATGCGGTGCTTGAGGCCGAAAACGGGGAAGTTGCGCTAAAAGTGTTAGACGAGCATGCTGATGAAATTGTTGCCGTCATGCTTGACCTTGTTATGCCCGTTATGGACGGATATGCAGTTTTACAGGCCATTGAAAAGGATGCCCGATACAGCAATTTACCTATCCTTGTGACAACGGACAACAGCGATAATGACAACGAAATAAAAGCGTTGACCCTTGGCGCGTGGGATTTTGTATCGAAACCGTATAATGCTGAAATTATTATGTTCAGGCTGAAAAACGCCATTGACAGAAGCCAGCTTTCGGCGCTTAAGCAGCTGCAATATTTAGCGGAATATGATGAATTGACCGGAATTTACAACAAGATAAAATTCTTTGATATGACGCGCAAAATGATTGATGAAAACCCCGATGAAAAATTTGTATTTATGCGTTTTGATGTAGACAGATTTCAGCTTATCAACTCGTTTTTCGGCACTGATGAGGGGGATAAGCTGCTGATTTATATTGCCGAGCATTTGGCGGGGTATGCCCAAAAATGTGCGCGGGCGGCCTATGGAAGAATTGAGTCGGATGTGGTTGCGCTGTGCCTGCCGTATGAGCGGGAAAAAGTGGAGGATTTGGTTTACAAATCTAAACAGACATTGGAACAGTTCAATTTGAACTATGACATTGTGCCGTCTGTCGGTCTTTATGTGATAGACGACCTTTCTGTTTCGGTGGAGGAGATGTATAACCGTGCGACTCTTGCCGCAAAAACCTGCAAGGGGAATTATGTAGATTTTTTTGCATATTATAATGAAGGCATGAGCGTAAAATTGGCGAATGAGCAGGAAATAACCAATGATATGAATTTTGCGCTGAAAAACGGACAGTTTGAGATATACTTACAGCCGCAATATAATATTCACACTAATTTGCCGTGCGGCGCGGAAGCCCTTGTAAGGTGGAGGCACCCTCAAAGAGGAATGCTTTTGCCGAGCGAATTTGTACCCGTGTTTGAGCGCAACGGCTTTATCACGAAGCTTGATTATTATGTGTGGGAGCAAGCGTGCGCCTGCCTTAATAAATGGAAAGCACAAGGGATAGACGTATATCCGATTTCGGTAAATGTTTCGCGCGTAAATATTTACAACCCTAAATTGGCGGAAACATTGTCGGAGCTTGTGAATAAGTATCAGCTTGAGCCGTCACTTCTTAATTTGGAGCTTACCGAAAGCGCCTATACAGATAACCCCACCGCCATGAAAAAAGTGATGAAGCAGCTGCAAAATTACGGATTTACCATTATGATGGATGATTTTGGCAGCGGTTATTCGTCGCTTAGTCTTTTAAAGGATATAGCGATTGATGTTTTAAAAATAGATATGCGCTTTTTGTCCGACACCGAGATTCAGGGGCGGGGAGAGAATATAATTGCGTCGGTAATTCGCATGGCGAAGTGGCTGAATATTCCGATAATCGCGGAGGGTGCCGAAACAGGCGAGCAGGTGGACTTTTTAAGAAGCGTGGGCTGTGATTATGTGCAAGGATACTATTTTGCACACCCGATGCCGATTGCCGAGTATGAGGGGCGGTGCATGGGTAAATCAGGCGACACGCGTACGCATACATATAAAAAACGCGATGATTATCGGTATGACGATTTATTTTCTTTTAATAAAGATATGAAAGCATTGTTCAGCAATGCCTTGCAAGCCGCCGTGATTTATGAATTTGTGGATGATGAAATAGAGCTTATACGCGTCAATGAAGCGTATTACGCATTGCTCGGGCATGACGATATGTTGGCGGCGGCGCCTGACCTTTTGAGCGCGGTGGATGAGCAGCACCGCATGCTGCTGCTTAATGCTTTTCGTGCTTGTGTGCAAACAAAGGAAACGGTTGAATGTGAATATATGCGCCGCAGCATAAGCGGAATGCCTATTTGGATTCACACCACCTTGCGTTATGCGTCTATGGTGGGAAACAAGCATATTTTAATCGGTGAATTAACAGACATCACTATGCGAAAAGAACTGGATGTAGAGCTTCAAAAATACAGAGCGGCGTGGTTATCTAACGGACATGATAATAATACGGTGTTGATTGTGGATGATGCGGAGATCAACCGCATTGTTTTAAAGAAAATATTGCAGGGGCGGTTTGCTTTTTTAGAAGCGGAGAATGGTGAAGAGGCAATTAAAGTTTTAACAGACAATCAAAATCAAATTGACTTGATTTTGTTGGACATCAGTATGCCCGTTATGGACGGAAAAGAATTTTTGCAATACAAGAAGAATTTACCTGAGCTTGATGGGATTCCGGTTATTATGATTACCGCCGATGACAGTGCCGAGCAGCAAATAAGCACTTTTTCGCTCGGCGCGAATGATTACATTGTAAAGCCGTTTATCCCCGAGGTTGTGACCCGCCGCGTGAGCAACGTGCTTGAGTCTAATCACCGTTTTCAGGAAATGGTGCGGGAATATAATACCATGTCGGAGCAGGTGAAAACGGACCTCATGACCGGACTTATCAACAGAGTCAGCGCCGAGGAGATGATGACGCAGCGCATAGAGCATACAACGAGCAGCTGCGCGATGATAATGCTGGACATTGATAATTTTAAAAAAATCAATGACACCCGCGGGCATGATTACGGCGATAAAGTGATTTGCGCGGTTGCCGAAAAGCTGCATTTGTTCTTCAGAAAGAGGGATGTTGTTGCGCGCATGGGCGGGGATGAGTTCGCAATATTTATTGAGCACACCACTGATATAGAGAATATTAAGAATAGGGTGCGTAAGCTTTGCGACAGTATGCTCGACGTTGAAATTGACGGGGAAAGCACGGAAATTACCTGTTCTGCGGGCATTTCTGTTTTATCTGAGCAGGCAAAGACATTCGAGAAGCTTTATAAAAATGCAGATAAAGCGCTATATAACGCAAAATGTAACGGCAGAAACGCGGTATCTATTTATGGTGAAGCGGCAGACGGGAGAGCTGTTACAGACTGGATAAATGATGCGGAGAGCGTGCTGAATGTCATAAATGACAGTATTTATGTGTGCGACAAGGACACATATGAGTTGATTTATGCCAACGATAATTTTTATGGAATTGTCGGTAAAACGCGCGAGGAGTGTAAGGGTAAAAAATGTTATGAGGTTTTGCTGCGCGGAGCTGCGCCGTGCGAGTTTTGCTCGATGCCTAAAATGGCGGAAGACAAGGTATACACCCGATTGTTTAATATGCCTGATATGTCACGAATTTTTTTAATGCGCGGAAAAAATATAAGCCGAAACGGAAAAACAGTACACGTAGAGGTTGCGGTGGATGTAACAGAAGTAGAAAATATGGAATTATATTCGGAGGCGGCTAATGATTATAAAAACAAGTGACAGCATAGAAGAAAACATGCAACAGATGGAGGAAACCTATGCACAGGCGGCAAAGCAGTGCGGGGTCACTCTTTGGATGTTCGATTTTGCAAACCATACAATTTATAATTTTAATAATGCTACACGTATAAAGGCGTTTGAGGGGATCAGCACAATCCGCAATGTGCCGGAGATTTTCGCCGAAAGCGGGAGCCCGCTGCACCCTGATGATGCACCGGCATTGTTTGAGATGTTTGACAAGCTTTTTGCAGGAGAAAAAACAGCAAAGAGTGTGGGGCGTTGGGGAAACGGGGACGACAGTGTTTGGTGGTGGTATGAAATTGCGTATACTACCATATTTGACGACGCGGGAAAGCCGTTAAAGGCTATTGGTACGGCAATAGATATTACAGAGCGAGTAAGGCTTGAGGAACGCTATGATGAAGAAATAAAGTGGCGAAAGGTGCATAACAAGGACGTTATGGGTTCTTTTAAAATGAATCTGACGCAAAACACTTGTGAGGACGGTCAAAGCGATGTTGCCACGATATTGAGCTTTCACGGCGATGGAACGGTGGATGGCTTTTTTGAACGCGAATATGCCACACATATGTATCCCGAGGAGCTGAAAAAGTATAAAAAGATATTCAACAGAAAAAATCTGCTAAGGGGTTACAGGGAGGGCAAAACAAGCTTTACCGAGGAAGCCTATGTGGATTTCGGCGAGAACAAGATGCTTTGGATCATGATAGAATTGGATATGTTTCAAAATCCTAAAAACGGGGACGTGGAAGCCTATATTTATGCTATGGATATTGACCAAAAAAAGACGGCGCGTGCCCTTGTGGACAGTGTTGTAAATATGGATTATGATTTTTTGGTGCTACTGGATGCTGCCGCCGACAAATATACCCTTTTTGCAAAGACGAACGGCAACATTACGCTTCCTCAGTTTTATTCGAGCGACTATGAAACGGAGGTTGCGCAGTTTGCGCGGGAATCCTTGGTGGAGGAGGATGTTG
>JAVXIJ010000109.1:0-5030 GCA_036648415.1 Christensenella sp. | reverse complement strand
CGGTGATAAGCTGCTTGTCGCCGCCGAAATCGTCAACAAGGGTCGCGTTGCCCTCCACGGTGTAAACGCGGCTTCCGTCTGTGCCTATGACAATTCCTATATGGTCGGCACTTCTGCCTAAATCCCAATCAAAGAAAATCGCGTCGCCGGGGGCAATGTTCGGATAATTCCTATCACCCCATTGTCCGTGGGATTGAAACCACGGTATACCCTGCGACTGACAGCCTGCAAAACGCGGCTCGCTTTTTCCCATTTGATTATAGAGCCAAGACACGAAACAGGCGCACCACTCCACGCGGCTGTCAAAGCCGTACCATGACCAGTAGGGCGCACCGCCCACGTTTCCTACCTGTGATTTTGCAATGTCCACCACGGCGGTATTGCCGGGGCGTGTGCCGTTTACAAAGTGTACGCCGCTTAAATCCTCGGACGGTGTACCGTCGGGAGAGCCGCCGCCGAATATTAGCGGTCGGTTGCCGCTTGACTGCAAGTAAACCTTGTATAGTTCAAGCTGCTGCGGGGTGAGCAGTTCGAGGGCAAAGTACGCCATGGATTTTGCTTTCAGCGTCACGGTCAAAATGTAGTAGTTATAGGGTACTCCTTTGGACGTGTCAAGAATAGAGTTTAAGCTGCCGGGAAACATGGTAACAATTAAGCAAACACTTACAAGCACCATGATAAGCAGAAGCAGCGCAGCAATGGCGATTAAAATACCTTTCCAGTGCCGCCCCACAAAAGCGGTGGTCTGTTTGGTGGCGGCGACTGTTTTTTGTGCTGCCTTTGCGGTGGTGGTAGTTGCATCCTTTCTCGTCTTTGTGCGCTCCTTTCGTCTTTTACATACTGCTTTTTTATCCGCTGTTTCTGCCAAAACGGGGAAACGGGGTTGCTTGTAAGCTGTGCATTTTCAGAAAGTGTCTTGTGATACTGGAAATTGACGTTTACCTTTGCCACTGCTTTTTCCGCTTTGGCGGCTGCGCGGTAGGGCTTTAGTTTGTGGTTTCGGTAGCCCTGTTTGAGCTTTTGCGTCTCATCCTTTGCGCCACGCTTCGCTAATTCTTCAGATTTGTGCGCCCAATCAACGTCGGAATTGTCTTTCTCGACGCTGTGGGTTTTGTTATGGATAAGTAGCCCCGCCTCCTGTGCAGGGCGGGATAGTGGGTTGTGCTTCAACTTGCCGCCCGGTGGCTTGCCCACCTTCTCAAAATGTAAACGCACCTTTGCTTTGCCTGTCAGCTCATCAAAGGTGCGTTCTTTGGTTAGTAGCTTCTTTTTAGGGATAGCCGCTCGCGCCGCGTCCAGTTTATCGGCGGCTTTATCGGATTTGCTGATATATTTTTCAAACTCCGGGTTGGCGCGTTCCTCGTCGGTGAATTGCAGCCGGGAGGTATGGGCTTGCACGGTGGCTTCCTTTTGGGCTTTCCGCGCCGCTTTTTTCGCCGCCTTGCTGGTAAGCCCTGCGTCGGTAAGGTTTAGGACGCGCTCGGCTATGCCTGTGTCTGCTTTTCCGGGTAAGCACGGTAAACGGGTTGCCGGGCAGCGTCGCCGGATAAGGGGGAAAGCTGCGCCGCGTCCTGCACTGCTTGCTGCTCCGGCGTTTTTTGTAGGTCGGATTCTTGCTCCCGTTTGCTGATACGCTCGGTTTCCCCGGTGGTCTGATTTTCAGAAAGAAGCCCGTCACGGCTCATTTTCTGCGTGATTTTATCGCGGGATTTGAGTGAGTTTATAATTGTTACACCTCCTTTTGGGCATGAGAAAACCCGCCACTGTGGGCGGGTTTAATCTATCTACTTGTTTTTTGCTTCATGTTCTTTTTGGGCTTCCGCTGCAAACTTTGGGAACAATTTCATCAACAACCGTCCAAATGGAATCTGAATAACATACTTAAAGATAATTGAAACTGCACCTAAACACGGTTTAAATATGTTAATGAAAATGCTCCTTAGCAACATGAACTGTGTTCGGTCAATCATAGATAATTCAAACTTAATCATTCTAATCCTAAACTTAGCGTTTAAGGAGTTGCTTTTAGCAATAGGGTTACTTGTAATGTCATTTATAAAAAACCCCAAGGCTTCGTTATTATGTAGACTGTTAAAGTTGCTAAGACCAACCTCTTTTCTCATTGTAAGTAAAATTTCAGACATAATGTAAATTATTAAATCCTCTCGAAAATATTTGCATTGTTGAATCAATGGATTAGTTCCAAATTCACGAAAAAACAAATACTGGCGGTAAAGTTTTTTTGAGCCATAAAGCAATAGAGAAGAACCTGAATCAAAAAATTGTTTTTTTAATCCGTCTGTTAATTGCACTTCCCCTTTCTTATCTTTCTTGATACCCATAAAAATCTGTTCCATAAGAGAAATTAATTTTAAATACTGAAGCTTTTTATCGTCATGCTTTTTATACCTCATTTCAGCACGACGGCTGACAACGAATATCAAAACGGTAATTATTATAGATAGCAATGCAATGTTATCCGTTGTTATAAAACCTCTAATGACATTCCATAGTTCTTGCATAATACGCCCCCCTTTTATTGTATTATATCATACTCTTTCACCATAAAATAGCAATTATTATGAATTTGCGGCTTTCTCCGGCTTTGTCGTCATAACCTTGTAAAGCTCGGTGTCGGTCGGGAAGCGGTCAACGAATGGCAAAATGACGTTGCCATTGAATCGTAACTCCCTCGCCCGCTTCGGTGTGGGTGACGTACTCCATCTGCTGCGGTGAAATGTTTAACTGTTTTGCAAGGATAGCCCGGTCGCCGGCAGCTTGATTGAGCATAAGCACAAAGTCGCTGTTTTCAAAGATATTTTCCTCTTTGCAGTTTATTAACAGGTCTTTAGCATTTTATGTAATCGCTGTTGGTATGCTGCCTCACCTACTAAAACGCCTCCAAATCTCCACGGAATAGGTGGCGGCCTGTTCTTCTTTAAGAGCAAATAAAACTCGTCTATGTAGTAGCTACTCCGTGACATGAGCTGTTTGCCCAACCTGCTTAACTGAACGCTATAATGAGAGCGGGTAACAGTCTTACGTGCGGGCATTAGGAGCCCAAGCGTCAAAGCGCACTCCAATTATCCCATCATTATAGCTGAGGAGTGAGAACAAATAAAGCACATCTGGTTGACGTGTTTTACACAGCAATCATATTGTGGTAGCGTCAAAGTAGCTAAGAAAATTGCACCAGTTTTCAAAAATAGTGGCTCTGTCATCTGTCTGTGCAAGCTGATAATTGATGCCCCCTAACTCGATGTACTTACTGTATTTCTTATCCGTCACCCTGCAAATGTCGTCAGGGTACATGGTAAGATACGGGATAGATTGTTGCACCGTATATGCCTTGCTGTCACCCCTTGCCTTTTGGATAATGACGGCAATTTGTTCTTCCACGGCGCGGGACAGTTTACGTTTAGCCCCTGTGTTGGCTGCGGGGAATGCCTGCTTTGCAGGGATTTTGCTTTTTGCCTTTAGCAATGGCTGATATCTCCTTCTCAAGATTTCGCTGCTTTTCTAAAGCGGTATAAAAGTTTTCTGCTTGGTAGGGTCGTTCCTTTGGTCGGACAAACTTTGTCTGTACGATATGTTTTATCACCGTTTCAAGGAGTTGTCCGCATTTTTTCATACATGGCAAAGAGGAAGTAGGGCAGCCTAACAAGTATCATCACAAACGCCGCCACGCTTGTTCCCACACTGTCTTTGAGCAAAAAGAAAAGCGGCAATCCCATTGCAAGAGCCGCCCTAAAACATATTGTTTGTCGTTTGGTGAGGTTTAACGCTACCTTTGTTTTGACTTTGGTTAAGTCTTTGGGAATGGGCATATACGCCATTTTTTGGTACCTCCTTTTGGGCGTTTTTAACGCACTAAAAAAATCTGTTTCGCAAGTGATCCGGATTTGAATAGCGAGAAGCAGAGAATAACGGTATAGGCTGAAAGGAGAAAAATTGCACTGTGCAGATTATCCGATACTATCATATCAATCACCAAGATGGCGTAAATGCCGACGCATATCATCATTAAGAAATTTTGACAGCCAATGGCAAGCAAGAATTTAGGTAGTAGTTGCCGATTTGTCCCATTCCCGGTTAGTCATAGTCACAAACGGAATAGTTTCAACGGAGCAGTACAGGTATATTTTTATCATTCTGCCGTACAGAATTACCGTTATCGGCACCGACATGATTTTGTGCAAGGGCTGACAAGGCTTGTTTCCATTAAATAGCAGCGGTTCGGGGATGTCCATAGCCTTTTAATTCTGAATTGCAGAGATAATAGAGCAGCTTCCACGTCTATACCGGTATCGTCGCCAATAAAGCCCTCCCGCGCCTTGAAAAACCACTTAAAAAACATAAACATGTCTACATCGTGCATATTGTTTTCTCTATTACTGTACTAATTAGCTCGTAACAAGCACATAGGTAATGACAAGCGCTGCAATGGGTAAAGTGACGTTTTCGGAAAGGGTCTGTATCATGGAAAATACATTCTCGTTCCACCCCTATGGGGTCTTACTACCTCTGCGGGGATTGTGCCGACTTTATCGTTTGCGTCCCCAAACATCGTTGACAGATTACCGTTAATGGCTCCGATTAAGATATTCTTTATCCATTCGTTAATCGCGTCAAAGATGAAGTTCATAAGCTATTTACCCGCGCTTAACCGAACAGGCCGGGAAGGAGAGTTACAAGCACCATGCCGATAAGGGCAACGCCGCCCGCCATGAGCTGCTTCATATTCTGCGATTTCGCATCCGGATTATCGTTGCCGTACCCTTCCAAAAGATTGACAACCCCCAAATCCCAAGCCCTGCATCAAGAGTGATAACAAGTGTCTGCAATACGGCTACTGCTCATAGCAGTAAAAAGCTATAGTGCTGAAAGAAAAGTTGTGCTCGAATAAGGAATATTTCAACGGAAAGACAGCTGATATTTAACAAGCAGTTTATTGATGAGACAAGTGAAAATTGAACAAATAAGTTGACGTAGATCAGAAGCGATGATATACTTACGTATATACTTAAGTA
>JAVXIJ010000108.1:0-5069 GCA_036648415.1 Christensenella sp. | reverse complement strand
TCCGTCTATCGTGGGTCTTATTCCGATTTTTACCATTTGCTCATGCTCCTTTATCATTTTTTTAATCTAAATGAAAAACTTCTTCCATATCTACCCACAGCTCTCCTTCTTTTGCCGAATCCACCGGCTGCTGACATGGGTTACATTCCCCCCACCATTTCTGTGTCAGCGGGTCTGCTGCCATTTTTTCCATATCTGCATCATAATCGGCACCTATATATTCATAGTAAGAATAAAGATACCCATCGCGCAAATAAATCGAATAATTTCTGATGTTGCACGCATGAATCATGTCAAGAATCCCTTGCCACGGATGCGCATGCAGTTCCTTATAATACTCCTCTTTTTCAGGGCGTACCTTTAAAACCTGTCCATATCTTTTCATCTCAGTTCCTCCAATTCCTTATCAATTCGCTTCATATCAAGCGGAAACCTGCCGTAATCACGTATCAGCTCTACCATATACGCATAGCTGTTCGGGCTTACATCATTTGATATTGAATGGTCGCTTTGGCAAATCCATCCGCCGCCCTTTGCCGTGTGCAGCTTATACAGCACCTCTTTTTTAATGCGATTTCTATCCCCGCTCTCAAGCTCGCGCACATCTATATTTCCCACAAATGCCAATCTGTCGCCATATGTCTTTTTAAGCTCTACTGCGTCAAGATGTGATTTGACCTCCAGCGGGTTATATCCATCAAGTCCGATTTCTATAAAATCTTCATAAATCTTTGTGGCATTTCCGCAGCCGTGATATATAACCATAATTCCTGCTTTTTTGCACACCTCTATTATTCGCATAACTATAGGCTTAAAAAGCTCGCGCCATTTTTCGGGCGAAAACAACATTCCGTTTACATACGCAACGTCACCCCAAATGTACATCCCCGAAAGCTTGCCGTGCGCCGCATCAATTTGCGCCTGTGCAAGTCCTACAACAAAGTCACCTATGCGCTCAACAAAAGCTCCGAATTTTTCAGGTTCAAGCAGCATCCAATAAAGCGCATTTTCCGTGCCCGTACATCTCCACACATATTCATAGCCCTCGCACACCGAGCCAAATACCGGAAAATCTTCACAATACATATTTACACGTTCCAAAAAGCTCGGTATGTTGCGCACAAGCGCATCCCCCAAACAATTTATCTGATCATCACCCGCACGCAAAAACCTGCGCGGGTCATCCGCCGCTTCAATCACAAAATCCTGCATATCCTCCGCATTTTCAATGGAAAAAGCTTCATAATGCGGCATCACGAGATCCCCTCTGCGCAGTACCGTAGCGCCAAAGCCCGTGCGCACACGTATATCGTCACCCTTTTGCTCTATAACCTCAAAATCACGTATAATCGGGTCCATATTAGGGTTTATCACCACATAATCAAGATCAAACTTGCGATACATATCTGTGTCTGTTCCCCACTCTTGCCTCGCATTTTTGTTAAATCCCGACCAAAAGAAATCACTTATCGGCACTCTGTCACCTTCGCTATGCGAAAGCGCCGCCCTTAAACGCGCTTCTTTTTCCTGCTTGCTCAAAATAAATCCCCCCCTTGTTACTCCTTTACAGCCTCAAACAACGCCTCAATGTTTTCAGCACTTACATCAGGCATAATCGCCTCATGACTGGGCGACAAAACCAACCCCGTCGGGAACAACTCTTTAAGCTCTCGCACCTTGTTTTTTACATCCTCTGTGCTTCCGTTGACAAGCAATTCCTGCGTATCAACTCCCCCGCAAAACGCGCCCATAGCGCTGTATTTGCGTTTTAAACGTTCAGCACTCATGCCCTCCGCCAACGCCTGAATAGGGTGCACCACATCCACCCCCGCTTCAAATAAATCAGGAATAATTTCCGATATAGCGCCGCACGAATGATAAACCACAACAAGCCCGTATTTTTTTGCCTGCGCGATAAGCCGCCGCGCACCCGGGAGCACAAACTCGCGTATCATCTGCGGCGAAAGCATCAACGAACGCTGACTGCCCATATCATTGCCTATAAGCACCGCGTGCAGCCGCCCTTTTGCCGCTTCATAAAAAATCTCATTTGCCTGAAGATAAAACTCCACAATTTTTTCGTCCACCGCATGATAAAGCTCAGGGTTTACAATCATGTTCATCATGGCGTTTTCCATACCAAATGCCGCACAAGTGTCTTGAAAATGCGCCGACCATGCCATCCCCAAAATCGCCTTATCCTTAGGCACGCTCTCGAATAGCTTTTCGCATTCGTCAAGCGAAATATACTTTTGCGGATTCGGCCAATCAAATTTATCTGCGTCCTCAGGATTCTCACTTTTTGCAAAGCACCCCTCTTCTGTAAGAGTGCGTTCGTGTGCATCCACTTCTCCGCTTTGTTTAAAATCAAATGCCGCATAAATTGCATTTGCCGCAGGCGAATGATACGGAATCTCTATAGGATATACATCATCTCCTATTGCCGCCTTAAGCCCGTCAATATCGCGGACGCCAAAATAATCAAATAATATCGGAAGTGTTTTTACATCGGGCACACCAAGCCATGCCGCCGGATAATCAACAGGCTGCTTTGCCACAGTTTTTAAAAACCGTTCAATGCTGTTCATAATAATCTCCTTTTAATGCGCATAATCCTCTGCCACGCGCATTGCAATCTTTTCCCACTCCCACAAGCTCTGCGGCTTGTAATTAACAGTGGAAATATCTTTCATTATAAGCTCCACATGTCCATCCTTTGCAGACTCCATAAACTCCCTTAATTGCCTCTCCGCCTCTTTTGCGTCAAAGCTTTCTTCCGCAAAAATAGCGGGGTTGGGCTTACGGCTCATTACATAGTCTTGTCCGATTTCCTTAGTTATTTTTTCTGTATCGCACCATGCAGACACAGATATTTTACGCAAATTAGGAATGCGCCGCATAATATCCATTTTATCGTGCAGCGGTTCACAACAGCCATAATATGTGAGCCCAAAGCGTTTTAGCCAACGCAAATCATGCTCTACCGCAAATTCCCAATGCATATCCGGCGACACGCTTGCAAAAATCTGCGCATTTGCGCACCCCCACATATTATGCGCGCGCACATGCGTCGCATCATAATCCTGCCCGGGCAAATCACTCACATAACCATAACCGCCCGACCCAATGCGCGTATTTTCACAGTCAAGCGAAAGCAAATTTTGCTCCTCTAACTGGTCTAACTCTGTCATCCACGCCTCTACCATGCGCTCATACGCCGCGTGCACCATTTCAGGGCGCATTACAAGGTCCATCATTGCTTCGGAAATACCCCACCATCTAATAAGAAAATCCCATGGAGTATACCAAATATGCGTCTGTCCAACCTTACGCACATCTATTATGCCATCAAAAATATCTTTCATCGCGGCATAGCGATATTGTGTAGCTTTTTCCATATAAGTTATTTTAGGAAGAGCAATTTTTTCTATATCCTCAGGCTCTTTTATCTGTATTTTGAAATGCCGCGAATAAATTTCATTATCTGCATCTGTATGCGCCGTATCAACATCCTCTAAAATTCCAAAATCTGTGCTGTGAAACACGCGCGGACACTCTATGAAATTGTTCGTTACCATATCGCCCGGCATATGCGCGTTTTGATAAATAGTGCGGCGCAAATTTGTTTCAAGCTCCCGCGCCCATTCATGCTCGCAGCACAATGTAAGCTCGTCATTCACATTCATTTCATGCCACGGAATTTCGTTTATCCATACCATCGGCCGCGTTGAATGCAAATCATTAAGGTTGCGCCAAAGCAAAGCCTTGTCTGATTTCATGTCCTTAGCGCCGATTTCGGCAATGCTTTCTCCTAAGCGCCGCAGCACATTTTTATCTTTTTCACATAAAATAATTTCTTCTTCTATCGGTATCGGTGTGACGTGGCTTGGATCATGTAACATATTTCTTACCTCTTATCTGCTTTTACAGCCATATTTTTTTGCTTCCTCAAACATTGCCACAATGTTTTTTGCGGGGATTTCCGGAAGAATATAGTCATGTGATGCCGCAACAATATAACGTCCGTAGCTTCCCAAAACATCAATTATTCTGCGTGTTTCCTCTCGCACCTGCTGCTCTGTGCCAAACTTTAAAAGCTCGTTCTCATCTATTCCGCCAAAGAAAACACAATCGTCCTTAAATTCACTTATAAGTGCCTCCGGCTTCATATTATCGGCATTTACCTGAATAGGATTTATGGCATCCACTCCTATTTCGATAAAATCACCGATAATCTCGTGAATATCTCCGCAGGAATGTATCGCCGTCACACATCCGTTCTTCTTAGCCTGTGCAATCAATTTTGCTATATATGGTTTATAAAACTTCCGCCACATATCAGGAGCCATCAAAAGCGCACGTTGTGAGCCAAAATCATTCCCTATAAAGTACATATCTATTTTATTCGGATTCTGTTCAAACATCCTCCGATCAAGTTCATAATAAAAGGAAAAACATTTATCAATAATTGCTTCACATACCTCTTCATTTACATACATATTGACAAAGAATTCTTCCATATCCATAAGTTCCGTGGAATCATGGAAAAACGGTGACCAACAGCCGCCGATAATACAATAATCCTGTGCGCGCCGCAGCTCGTCCTCTGTTATTTTTACATCATATTCATCAGGATTTTCAAATCCCTTATATTTTTCTACATCTGCAACCGTCAACGCACCTGCCAGCGGGTGTGTAAGCGCCTGTCCATAATGCGCGCCGCCTCTTAAAATCCCCCATTCGCACATACGCGTCGTATCTGCATATGTTTCACGCTTTTGTCCTATATATTTCGGGCGATATGTACAAAAATCAATATCGAGCATTTCATAAAATGCCTGCTGCTCATCTTTTGCGCCCAGCTCATCTATTACATTTTGTGTTGTTTCGGGTGCTCCGCCATACCACATAGGAAATCTATCGGTCTGCTTACGCAAAAACGGTGCTAATGCTCTTTGTTTATGTGTTATCATAATTTCCCCTATCTTTGAAGAAAGGGGGAATTTCTTCCCCCTCTGCTTCAACATTCAATTTCTACTTACCGTTTACCACTGAGTAGGATAGAAACT
>JAVXIJ010000107.1:0-5098 GCA_036648415.1 Christensenella sp. | reverse complement strand
TACGCGGTTCACAAAATCCGCCCTGACACCGCCCCATACCCGCGGCGCACCGCCGTTTTACACCGTCAACACTGCGCGCCACAACAGGTCTGTGCAAAATATCAACAATTTCGCCCTCCGTAATCGTCTGACAGCGGCATACCACCGTGCCGTAAAGCGGATTTTGCTTAATAAGCTCGTCCTGCTCCGCTTTAGTCAAATGATTAAACCGCACAACTCGCCGCTCATCCTTAAAATTGCTTTTTTTATGCAGCCGTAAACCGCCGCGCCCAAGAATATTGATAAGCTCCTCGGCGATTGCCGGTGCCGCTGAAAGCCCGGGAGATTTGATTCCCGCCGCATTTATAAAATGCTTTATCTCCGACTCCTCCACAATAAAATCAGTTCCCGTAACCGCCCGCAGCCCCGCAAAATTCCTGATGTTTTGCGAAAAATCTATGGTAGGCACAGACTTTACCGCTAAATCGTGTACATAATCAAGGTCCTTGCTGTGCGTCGCCGTGTCGTCACGCTCATTCGTCACCTTGCTGTCCGGCCCTGCATATAGGTTCCCATGCACGGTGGGCGCTACCACAACCCCCTTGCCAAGCTTCGTCGGGCACTGAAAAACAACCGTGGACACAATGTCGCCCATGGTTTTATCAAATAAAAAATATTCCCCGCGCACCGGCGTCACATTCATGTCCGTTCCGCCGACCATTTCATAGACCTTGTCCGCATAAAGCCCCGCCGCGTTTATAATGTAGGTTGCACGATACTTTTCACCGTTTGCCGCCGTCACCTCAAACATATCCTCTGTTTGTTTTATGCGTATTACCCCGCTCGACAAATGGCACTCCGCACCGTTTACCACCGCAGTTTCTATGAGTGCCGCCGAATATTCCCATGGGCTGATTATGGCGCAGGTAGGCGCCCACAGCGCGCATATAACCTTGTCTGAAATGTTTGGTTCGCGCCGCAAAACCTCTTCGCCCGTCAATATTTCCACCGGCACACCGCTTTTAATTCCGTTATCATAAAGCTTATTTACCTCTTTTGCTTCCTCTTCGGAAAAAGCAAGCACGAGTGACCCCGTTTCTTTAAAAGGAATGTCCAGCTTTTTTGCAAGGTCATGCGCCAGCTCGTTGCCGCGCACATTATATTTTGCCATAAGCGTGCCCGGCTCAGGGTCAAATCCCGCGTGTATAATCGCACTGTTTGCCTTTGTGCTTCCGCACGCAACATCATTTTCGCGCTCCAAAAGCGCTGTGCTGAAATCATATTTTGCACATTCATATGCCGCGGCGCAGCCCGTTATGCCGCCGCCGATAATAATTACATCATATTGCTTCATGCCTGCCACCCCTTCGCGCGTGTTACCGCCTTATACCAATTTTCCACCAGCTTTTCACGTTTTTCCTCAGGCATTGCGGGCGTAAATTGCTTGTCAAGCGTCCACTTTGCCGCAATTTCATCTGTGCTGCTCCACACCCCCGTTGCAAGCCCCGCCAAATATGCCGCGCCCAACGCTGTAGTTTCACGCACCTGCGGACGCATAACCGGTGTGTCAATTATATCCGCTTGAAACTGCATCAAAAAATCATTTGCGGATGCACCGCCGTCCACCTTCAGCCGCCCAAGCTCTATTTTTGTATCTGAACGCATAGCCATCAACACATCGCGCGTCTGATAAGCAATGGATTCAAGCGCCGCGCGGATTATGTGGTCTGCCGTTGCCGCGCGCGTAAGCCCTGTTATAGTTCCGCGTGCATACATATCCCAATACGGCGCGCCCAGCCCCGTAAATGCGGGCACAAGGTACACCCCGCCGTTATCAGATACTTTTTGCGCAAAATACTCGCTGTCCGCGCTGTTTTTAATAAGCCGCATTTCATCTCTCAGCCACTGAATAACCGCGCCGCCCATAAAAACACTGCCCTCGATTGCATAATTTATGCTCCCCTTAGGCGTTGCCGCAATGGTCGTCAGCAAACCGTTTTTACTGTAGCACAACCGCTCACCCGTGTTCATCAGCAGAAAACATCCCGTGCCATATGTGCTTTTTGCCTGCCCTGCCGCAAAACACGCCTGCCCGAATAACGCCGATTGCTGATCTCCCGCCATCCCCGCCACGGGAATTTGCTTGCCGTAAACCTCTGCATTGCCGTAAATCTCGCTCGAGCTTTTCACCTCGGGCAACATCGCCTTTGGAATATCCAGCGCTTTTAATATAGTATCATCCCATTCTAATGTCTTTATGTTAAACATCATGGTGCGTGACGCATTTGTATAATCTGTAGCGTGCACTTTCCCATTTGTAAGATTCCATAACAGCCATGTATCCACCGTGCCAAACAACAATTCGCCGTTTTGCGCACGCCTGCGCGCCCCCGCCACATTGTCAAGTATCCATTTCAGCTTTGTAGCGGAAAAATACGCATCTATTACAAGACCTGTGGTTTGCTTTATATAATCCTCCATGCCGTCGCGCTTTAGCTGCTCGCAAATAGCCGCAGTACGCCTGCATTGCCACACAATCGCGTTATACACCGGCTTTCCGGTGGCACGCTCCCAAACAATCGTCGTTTCACGTTGATTGGTAATGCCGATTCCTGCGATTTCTTCCGTCAAAACGCCCGCAGCATTCACCGCGTCCTCCAGCACACCGCACTGTGAGGAAAGTATCTCCGTCGGGTCATGCTCAACCCATCCGTCCTGCGGAAAATACTGCGTAAATTCACGTTGCTTCACACTTACTATATTACAATTTTTATCGAATATTATACACCTGGAGCCGGTTGTCCCTTGATCAAGGGCAATGATATATTGTTTCATTCGGCATACCCTCCAATATTACTTTCTATTCTATCGCATTTTTCTTTTTCTTACAACAAAGGAAAATGTGCACTGCCCGCATAAAGCAGTATTTTATGGTATAATGTAAATAATGTTAAACAAAAGGAAGAAGATTTTTATGGAAAATGATAAAAGGATTGCGGTTCTGATTGACGCCGACAACGTTTCCGACAAATATATTACGTTTATTTTTGATGAGCTTTCCAATTACGGAACGCCCACATATAAACGCATTTATGGGGATTGGACTACCACGCACAACACCGCGTGGAAAAAGGTGCTGTTGAATTATTCTATCGCGCCTATCCAGCAATACAGCTATACCAAGGGCAAAAACGCGACCGATTCCGCCCTCATAATAGACGCTATGGATATTTTATATTCGGGAAATGTGGACGGCTTTTGCATTGTTTCCTCCGACAGCGATTTCACACGTCTTGCGGCGCGTCTGCGCGAAGCGGGTATGTTTGTAATAGGCATGGGCGAAAGAAAAACCCCCGCACCGTTTATCGCAGCATGTGAAAAATTCAAATATCTTGAAGTGTTGGCTTCCAGTACAGACACAGCTTCCGAAGCCATTGCAGAAGCGCCCGTCGAAGAAAAATCCGAGCATAAAACCTCTATGGCAAGCCGTTTTCAGGTTACGCGCGCCATAAAAGCCATAGTCGGAGATATATCCGATGATGACGGTTGGGCGTTTTTGGGTGCGGTAGGCAACCTGCTCAACAAACGCTATCCTGATTTTGACTCGCGCAATTACGGTTACCCCAAGCTCTCACAGTTTGTGGAATCCTTAAAACAATTCGATATTGACGTGCGCCCCACAAGCAATCCGCATATACGCCACGCGTTTATACGCCTAAAAACAAAAAAGCTGCTGAAATAGCGCACCTTTAGGTTTTATTTGCATAACCGATTTTACGCGCATTCATTATACTTATTAACTTTTTATAAAACGTTTCGGCGAGAGATTGACACTGTGACGAATTCCCTATAAAATATACATTATAGGAGTATTTTATGAAAAGAATTTTTATTGTTATTTTAGTTGTTTTGACGTTAATAATGTGCAGCGTTCCTGCGTTTGCCGCACCCGCGGCGGGGACGTATACCGTAACCGCAACAGCCGAGCCTGCTGAAGGCGGCGACGTTACGGGCGGCGGAAATATAGCGCACGGAAAAAATGCCGAGCTTACAGCCACCCCTAAAGACGGCTATGTTTTTACCGGCTGGTTCAGACCCGACGAAACCACGCCGTTTGACACCAATCCTTCCTTTACCTATTCTCTTGAGGAAGACCGTACTTACATTGCAAAATTTGAAAAAAAATATATGGTTACGCTGAACGCAACACCCGCAGACGGCGGCAGTGTTGCCCAAAGCGGCACAGAATACGCGCTCAATGCTTCTGTAACCGTAACTGCAACACCTGCCGAAAGCTATAATTTTATCGGTTGGTTTGCAAGCCCTACAGATGAAAGCCCCATCAGCGCAGAACCAAGCTATACCTTTACGCTCACAGCCGACACATCTCTGCACGCAAAATTCGCTGCCACCTACAAGCTTGACCTCACTGTAAGCCCCGAGGGAACGGGAAGTGTGGTCGGAGGCGGCTCTTATTCCGGCGGAAGTGTTGTAACGGTGGGTGCTTCCCCCGAAAAAGACTGGCGGTTTACAGGTTGGTATGATGCAACAATTCCCGGCAAAATCATCAGCACAGACCCTGAATACAATTTCAATTTAGATGAAAACCGTACGCTCGGCGCAAGATTTGACCGCAGCTATGGATATATTGCGATGTGGGTGCTGATATGGATTGGAATATCTTTTGCGGCATTTGTGATTATTATGCGCACAATACGCCATTTCCGCATAGCTCACCGCAGAAGCTACAGAAACCGCCGCAGACCTCCTACAAGAAGATACTAAACTTAATGCGCCGTAACTCGGCAGCTAAAAAGCCTATGACAATTTTATGTCATAGGCTTTTTTTATGGCTCTGCGAGCTCCGCGTTTTTTTGGCAAACGGATGTCTTTACAAAATATATATTAGCTTTTTAAACAAAACGCGTGCACGCAATTCTAACATTTCAGTGTAACTGCACGTCCTACAGTTCTTTCTCATTAAATATGGCGTTAAAGCCATGCTGTATTTGCTGTGCGCTGCTTTAAATAGATGTATGAGTAAAACACCATAAGCATATCGGGCTCGAACCAATGCGCCTGAAACAAAGTCTTTTTGTCCGCTGCATCGTTGGTGTCG
>JAVXIJ010000106.1:0-5133 GCA_036648415.1 Christensenella sp. | reverse complement strand
GTGACGGAGCACCGATTTGTAAAACGAGAGGGTTTTTTAATATGTTTGAGCGGCATATCGAATGTTTTTTTGAAGCGTGGAGCGCTGCTGCGCTTCCGCCATGCTATATTGTGGGC
The DNA here is from genome assembly GCA_036648415.1 of Christensenella sp. GTDB lineage: Bacteria > Bacillota > Clostridia > Christensenellales > Christensenellaceae > Christensenella. The sequence goes on along the minus strand of JAVXIJ010000106.1, from coordinate 5,017 downwards.
GGATTTGTGCGCAACCAAATGTTGGGGTATGCGATGACTGATACGGATATAACGTCGTCTGCACCGCCGCAGGCGGCAGAGGTGCTGCCCGCGCCTGATTTTATGTTTGCGGAAAAGGCATATGGGTTGGGGACGGTGGCGATTTTGCAGCGGTATTGCGGCGAAACATATGTATATGAATATACGGCGTTCAGAAAGGACAATTACGGACGCGGGGGTGAGCATACACCGCAAAGCGTGACATTCACAGAGGACATGACAGAGGACGCGAAAAGGCGGGATTTTACTGTAAATGCGCTTTATATGGATGCGCACGGAAGCATTACAGACCCCACAGGGCGGGGCAAGGCGGCAATTGAAAATAAAATAATCGAGCAGATAACGCAGGAAACCTTGAGCGTGGATGCACTCAGAATACTGCGCATGGTGCGTTTTGCTGCGGAGCTTGGGTTTGACGTGGAAGCGCAGACGTGGGAAAGCGCAAAAAGGAATATCGGCGGGCTTGCGGATATTTCAAAAGAACGCATACGCGATGAGTTTTCGGCGATTTTGACGGCGGACAATAAATACAACAACAAAGGCGGTGTGCTCCGCGCTTTGCATATGTTAAAGGAACTCGGTGCATTTAAATATATTATTCCGGAGCTTGAAGCGGGCGAGGGCATGGTGCAAAACACGCAATATCATGCTTATGATGTAGCAGAGCACGCCTTGCGCTCGTGCGCTTGCGCAAAAGGGGAGCTTATAACGCGCATGGCGGCGCTGTTGCACGACATTGCAAAGCCTATGGTTTTTGCGGAAACGGGCAAGATGTACGGGCACGATAAAATCGGCGCGCAGCTGGCAATGGAGGCGCTTAAGGCTTTACGGTACGAAAACAGCTTTATTGCGGCGGTGGGCGAGCTTGTGGGCGCGCACATGTTTGACCTTGATAATCAAGCAAAAAAACTCGCGGTGGCGCGCAAAATTGTGAAGCTCGGCGAGGAGCAATTTTTGAGGCTGTGCGATGTACGCGAGGCGGATTTTTGCGGGTCGGGCATGGGCGCACCCGCGTTGAGCGCGCAAAAGTGGCGCGAAACGCTTAAAGTTTTGCATGAACAAGCCGCGCCCATGAATATTTCACAGCTTGCAATTAACGGAAAAGACTTGATGCGGGAGCTGAAAATCCCGCAGGGAAAGCGGGTTGGCGAGCTTTTGCAAGCGTTGCTTGTGTATGCTTTAAAAAAACCGACACAAAATAACTACAAAAACCTGTTGAGATATGCTAAAATGATAGAGAAACGATGAAACAGTGCGATGAATAACGTAGAATGCAGGTGTGTCGCGCTTTTGCCGTAGTTAAGGCGAGCGAGGATAATGAAGCAGTGCGGGCAAGCGAGAAACGTGTGGGTTCGATTCTCGTTACCTTAAGATGAATAGGTGCTGCATTGTATAAAACACAGCACAGCGCCGAAATATCAAAGAAAAATGTATTTTCGCGGTCAATATTTTTATATGCGCGTGCGTGCGGATTGAAATGAAGCAGGGATTCACCCAAAAATTGCAATTGCAGCGTCGCGCCCCGCGAGGGGCGTGTGGGTTGAAATATTGCAACAAGAACAACGAACGATAACGATTTGGTGTCGCGCCCCGCGAGGGGCAGGATAAAATAGCAGGCTTGAATTTGGAGGAATAGAAGTGTTTGAGAAGATTAGCAGTACAAAATTTTTAAACAGAGAACACGTGGGTGAATATGCCGAAGTGGAATTTGACACATATATTGATGCGCATGGCAAGGAAGAAGTAGATGACATCAAGCTGCCGCTGCATTTTTATGAAGCGGGGGAGGGCGAGCCGCTTATTCTTGTGCACGGTATCGGGCAATCCTTATATGCGTGGCGCAAAAATTATAATGAACTTATAAAGCATTTTCATGTATATGCAATAGATTTGCCGGGGCACGGGTTTTCGGGCAAGCCGCAAATGAGCTACAGCATTGAAGAATTTGCTCTTGCTATCGAGTCTTTTATGAATGTAAAAGAGATTCCGGCGGCGCATTTTTGCGCATTCGGAGAGGGCGTGGCATATGTGCTGGATTTTGTAATGCACAACGCAAAGCGCGCGGGCAAGCTGGTGTTTATATCGCCTATGCTGACGGCAAACGGCAGAGGAAAAGGATTACAGTCCGTATTAGGAACGACGGCAGGCAAAATGATGCTTTCGCCGACCGCGGTGCGCGGAGTGCTGGAGGATTGTTATTTTGACCGTACGCTTGTGACCGACGAGGTGGCGCAGGAATATGCGGTAGGGCTTGCAGACAGGGATTTCCGCGTTATTTCCAAGATGTGCGTGGGCAATTTTATTGATGAAGAAATCAAGAAAAACATTCATTCTGTAAAGCATCCGATGCTCGTTATTATGGGGCTGGATGATAAGGTTGCGGGGGGCACACAAAATGAGTTTTTGCAGCTGCCGTTGGCATCGGCAAGCTCGCTTACCGTCAGAAACTGCGGATTTTTCGTAAACGAGGAAAAGTTTGACAAGGTAAATGAAGCTATAACAGAATTTTGCGGAGCTAAGGGAAAATAAAACTTAATTGTATACAAAATTTAAAGTGCGCCGACAAATGAAAAAAACATAATGTAATAGTTATTGGTATGTTGACAAGCAATAAGAAAGCGTGGGCAATGATTAAATTTGCGTTGGATGAACAGGCTACAACGCCGGTACCGACTGTGTTTTTAAAAAAGTATATGTGTGATGCACCGGCAGACTATGTAAAGGTGTATTTGTATGGGCTGTACCTTGCAAACGCGGGGATACAGGTATCGGATGTGGAGCTTGAGGGAGCGCTGCATATGAGTGCCGCACAAATTGAAGCGGCGCTTAATTATTGGTGTTTAAAAGAACTTATGAAGAAAAACGGGGCGAAATATTCTTTTGCAATGGAAGACATCACGGCAAAAGAGGATGAGCCGCCAAAAAAGCGGCGAGCACCGCTGTATGAAATGCAGAATTTTAATAATATGCTGCGTACCGTGCTGAACCGTGATTTATCCCCTACAGAGCTCAACAAAATATATGATTATACCGATGTGTTTTCACTGCCGCAGGAGGTGGTGTTGGCGCTCGTGGAATATTGCGTGGCGGAGCGCGGCAACAAAATAAGCGTTGCGTATTTAGATAAGGTCGCGGAGGCGTGGAGCGAGCAGGGCGTGACCACCCTTGAACGCGCACAGCAAAAAATTGAGGAATATAAAATGATTTCGGGCGGCGCAAACCGTTTGATGCGGCGGATGGGCATTATCGGCAAATATCCCGGCAGAACCGAAATGGATCTATATAACAAATGGACGGAAAAATGGGGATTTACGCATGAAACCATTGAGTATGTGATGAAGGGCAAGGAATTCAGCGGCGGACAGCCGTTTAAATATTTGGATGTGATATTGGGCAACCTTTATGCGAGCGGTATCACCACCTCGCGCAAGGTGAGCGAATATACGAGCACGCAAAAGGAGCGCACCGATAATATAAAGCAAATACTTGAGGCGCTTAAGTATTCGCGGATTGTTGTTGCGCCTAAGCATGAACAGTTTTATGATGAATGGCGCGCAGCGGGTTTTTCACAGCGTATTATTTTGTTGGCGTGTATGCAGTCGGTGAAGCTTGGGAGCCGCCGTTTTGAATCGGTGGACAGCTTTTTGAAAGAATGGCATATGCTGAAGTTAGAGGATGAAGAAGAAATTAAAAAGTATTTGCGCAAGCAGGACACAATAGACCGTAAAATCAAGCAGGTGTTTGACAGCGCGGGCATTGACAGGTCGGTGAGTGAATCTGACCGCAAAACGTACATTCGATTTACACAGGAAAAAGGGCTTTCGCATGATGTGCTGCTTTATGCGGCGGAATACAGCTCTATCAAGGATAAACCGTTTGAGTATATGACAAAGGTGCTTTCAAATTGGGCGGAGGAGGGCGTGGACACCCTCGAAAAAGCCAAAAAACAGAATTTGAGCAAGGTGTTTGCGCAGGCAAAGAATACCACATTGCAGCGGGAGTATACCGACGAGGAAAAAGAACAGCGCGCGGCAAATGCGCTTGCGGATATGGAGCAGCTGTATGGCGAAAAAGACGGTTCTTGATATTGCGGAGGATTTTTCCTTTCGGCGTGCAAAAATTGATAGGGAAAATGAACGGCGGCAAAAAAACGATGCTGAGATAAATGAACTCGAACAAAAGAAGCGCGCGCTGCTTTTAAAAAAGCTGGAGCGTGCTTTTTCGGCGGAAAATTTTGCAGAGGCGGATGCGGAGATAGCGCGGATTACCGCACAGCAGGAGCGCATTATTTGCGAGCGCGGGCTGCGCGTGGAGTATGCGTGCGAAAAGTGCCGCGATACGGGCATTGTGAACGGGCATTATTGCAACTGTTTTTTGCGTGAGGTGTATACGAACCTTTACGGCGCGGAGGATATTTCGCGCATAACAGGGTGCTTTGAAGATGCCGACATGAGCGTTTTTGATGAAAAAAATGTGCTGTCGATGGGTAAAACACAGCGTGAGCTTGCGAATATGACATATAAAATTTGCAAAAGCTATATGGCGGATTTCCCCGCGACAATTCGCCTTAATGTGCTTTTGCGGGGCAAGGCGGGGCTCGGGAAAACATATTTGATGAATTCAATGGCGCGCGCGGCGCGTGAGCGGGGGATAGATGTATGCCTTGTGCGTGCGGGTGCGCTTTTTAATGCGTTTTTCAGACACCGCATGGGGGATGATATACCAATGTCGTTTTTGGAAAATGCGGAGTTATTGATGATTGATGACCTCGGTACAGAGCCGATGACGCAGAATGTGACGATAGAATATTTATTCGGAATAATAAATTGCAGGCTGGAAAACAAAAAGCATACGGTGTTTGCGACTAATGTGAACGACTTGCAGACGCGGTACGGCGAGCGCATTTCGTCGCGCTTAGAGTCGTGCGAGTGCGCAGAGATGATACTTGACGGTGCGGATTTGCGGCGCAGGAAGTAAG
>JAVXIJ010000105.1:0-5162 GCA_036648415.1 Christensenella sp. | reverse complement strand
GTGCTGTACATAATGTATAACTCATATATTTTTTAGTGGAAATGCGGAGCATTTCGGGGTTTGGGGAGCTTGCTCCCCAATAGGTTTTAGGGCAAAGCCCTAAGGTCTTAATGGGTTTTAGGGCAAAGCCCTAAGGTCTTAGTGGGGGGCAAAGCCCCGAGGTCTTGACCTATAAGGGCACGGGCGGATGGTATCCGCCCCTACAGTGAGCGGGGGTTTGTAAGCAGAGGATAAAAGGGCGGCGGGTCGTCCATACAGATAACGAAAGGAAATAAAAAATTTGAATGACGCGGTGAGTCCGCTGATTGAAAAATGCGGCGCGTTTGCGGAGTTGGAAAAATGTATACGAGCAGGGCAGCTGCCTTGTTCGGTTTTTGGCGTTACGGCGCACGCGAAAGCATATTTTGCGGCAGCGGTCGCTAAGAGTATGCGGCGGCAGGTGTTGTGCATAACCGCGACAGAGAGAGCGGCGGATGAATATGCGCGTTCGGCGGGGATATTGTTTCCCGAAAACGAATTCACGCTGCGCACGGCGGAAGCAAAGGGCAGAGAAGAAGAGCTTGCGCGGGTAAATGTTATGAAAAGCGCGGGGCATATAAGTGCGCCTGTGTTTCTTTCTGTACGCGCGTATATTTCACGCGTGATTCCGCAGGAAAATTTCCGCAAAACGTGTTTGAAGCTTGAAACGGGTAAAAATTATGACGGAGAAACGCTTATAGCGGAGCTTACAAAAAACGGATATGAACGCGCGGGCACGGTATATTCACGGGGGGAATGCGCAAGGCGCGGTGAAATATTAGACATATATCCCCCGGATTCCAAAAACCCGCTGCGCATTACGTTTTTTGATGATGAAATTGAGAGTATTCGTGCGTTTGACAGCGAAACACAGCGCTCTTTAGGCAAGCCGTTAAAAGAGTATTTGCTGCCGCCTGCGCGCGAGGTGGTGCTTGACGAGCAGGCTCGCGAAAAGCTGTTTTGTTATCTTGATAAGCAGGACAACAAGATGCTTGCGGCAAAAATCAAGACAGCTGTAGAGGAATACGGCGGATGTGAGAACGCAGATACTTTTCTGCCTGTGATGTTTGAACCTATGTTCATATCGGATTATTTTCCTGATGCGATACTTTTATTTGATGATTTTGAACGAATATATGCTGAAGCTAAGCGAATTATAACAGAGTTTGCGGATATGGCAAAGGGGCTTATAGAGGGCGGAGAGGCGTTTTTGGCGCAGGCTGAAAGCATAGCGGAGCTGCACGCTGTAATGAAAAACCGTGAAGCGGACGTTATTGATATGGCGAGCACGAAAAATGCGCATATTAAAACAATATGTGAAGTGGATATGGATATGCACGGAGCGGCGGAGTATCGCGGACGGGTGGAAATGCTTGCGCAGGATTTAAAAAGCCGCGCGGAGCACGGATACAGTGTGCGGATGTTTGCGGGCGGGCACGCCGATGCGCTGAAAAATGCGCTTACGGCGCTTGATATAGTTGCGCCTGTTGAGCGCGAAATGGCGGCGAGGTTCAGCATAAGTGAAGATTATGTGCCATATGGATTCGAGCTTCCGTCGGGCAAGCTGTTGATATTGGGCGCAAATGATATTTATGGCAGATTGAAACAGAGTGCCGGAAAAAAGAAAAAAACGCGCGCGGAGGAGGACATTTTCAGCGATCTTTCACCGGGCGATTTTGTGGTGCACGATGTGCACGGCAAAGGGCAATATTTGGGGCTTAAGACGCTTGAGGCAGGCGGAACAGTCGCGGAATATATGGAGATAGTGTACCGCGGCGGGGACAAGCTGTATATTCCTACGGCGCAGATCGACCGCGTTCAAAAGTATATCGGCAGCGAGGAAGCGCCGCCGCAGCTTTCAAAGCTCGGCGGAAAGGATTGGGAAGCGGCAAAGACAAAGGCGCGAGAATCGGCGCTTAAGCTGGCGTTTGATCTTGTGGATTTGTATGCGCAGCGTTTTGACAGCAAGGGACACGCGTTTGCGGAGGATACGGTGTGGCAAAAACAGTTTGAGGATGCGTTTTTTTATGAGGAAACAGAGGGACAGCTTGAGAGCGTTGAGCAGATAAAAAAGGATATGGAATCCCCGCGGGTGATGGACAGGCTGCTTTTGGGGGATGTCGGATATGGCAAAACAGAGGTGGCAATGCGCGCCGCCATGAAAGCGGTGATGGACGGAAAGCAGGTTGCGGTGTTGGTGCCTACCACGCTTTTGGCGCGACAGCATCTAAAGACATTCCGTGAGCGTTTTCATGATTTTCCGGTTTCGATTGTCGGTATTTCGCGTTTTTCAAAATCGCGGCACAAGCATATATTAGAGGAGCTGCGGCGGGGAAAAGCGGATGTGATTATCGGCACGCACAGGCTGCTTTCAAAGGACGTGAAATTTAACGATTTGGGGCTGCTCATAGTGGATGAGGAGCAGCGCTTCGGTGTTTCGCACAAAGAAAAAATCAAGCTGTTAAAGCAAAACGTGGATGTGCTTACGTTGTCGGCGACACCTATTCCGCGCACGCTTGAAATGTCGATGGTGGGCATACGTGATATGAGCACGCTTGACACCCCGCCCGCTATGCGCAAGCAGCCGTATTCTTATGTTATGCGTTATTCCGACGGGCTGCTGCGCGACGCGGTTATGCGTGAGATCGGGCGCGGCGGACAAGCATATTTTGTGTGCAGGCGCATAAGTGAAATGGATAAGCTGGTGGCGGATGTCAAGCGCAATGTGCCTGAGGCGCGTGTGGCGGCGGCGCACGGGCAGATGACGGAAGCGGAAATGGAGCACGTTATCGGCGGGTTTATTGACGGCAAATATGATGTGCTTGTGTGCACAACTATTATTGAAAGCGGAATAGACATTCCGTCGGTAAACACGATTATTGTGTATGAAGCGGATAAATTCGGGCTGTCACAGCTTTATCAGCTAAAGGGCAGAGTGGGGCGTTCGGATAAAAATGCGTATGCGTATTTTACATATACGGGTGACGGAACGATGAATGAAACGGCGGCGAAACGCATGGCGGCGATACGTGAGTTTACGCAGCTTGGCAGCGGATTTAAGATTGCGATGCGTGATTTGCAGATACGCGGGGCGGGAAACCTGCTCGGTGCGGAGCAAAGCGGGCATATGGCAACGGTTGGGTATGCAATGTATTGCAAGCTTATGCGCGAGGCGGTGGCGACTGCTAAGGGAAAGCCTGTGGAGGTGGAATTTGAAACCGCGGTGGAGCTTGGCGTGCCCGCATATATTCCTAACAGTTATATAAGCAATCAAACGGACAAGATGGATATATACAAGATGATTTCTAAGGTTAATACGGTGGCGGACGCAAAGGCGGCATCAAAGGAAATTGCCGACCGTTACGGTAAAATGCCGAAAGAGGTCAATAATTTAGTGGTTGCGGCGGCGATAAGAAGTTATGCGGCGGCGGCAGGGTTTGCGAGCGTTATTAAAAAACCCGAGGGAATCGAGCTTAAATATTCCGAGGCGGTAAACGTGAATGTAAAGAAACTGTTAAGAATTGTGGGTGAACACGGAAAAGATGTTATACTAAGAACATCTACTCCGCCCGCGCTTATGTATCAAATCAAGGGGAGCTTTAATACTAAGGGTTTTTTGGAGTTTCTGGTAAGTGTGAAACACAGCAAACACTAAATTCGGCGGGCAGCGGGTGTGCATTGCAAACATTTATGCGGTGCTGTATAATATACAAGTTATGTATTTATTTTTGAAAGGAATTTAATATGAATAAAATTAAGAAGGTCATTATGACGGCGGTATGCGTGATTTTGTGTGTGGCATTCGCAACGTCATGCTCTATGGTTACGGTGAATGAGGAACGTGACGGCGCGCAGGTTGCGGCGGAGGTCAACGGCACGAAAATCACTAAGGGTGAAGTGCTGGGGCAGGTGGATAGGGCGTTGCAAATGTATGGTGTGACGCGGGATCAGTTTGTAAAGCAATACGGCGCGGAACAATTTAACACCATGAAAGAGGATACGTTAAACCAGATGGTGCAAAATGAGCTTTTAGCGCAGCACGCTAAGGCGGATGGATTGTTGGATGAGTCGGAGGAAAACACGGCGGCTAAACGCAAGGAAGTTGAAGACGCGATTGCAGGCCTTAAGAAAAACGTGGAAGATACGGTAAATGCCGACGACGCGATTACTGATAAAGCAGCGGAAATTGACAAGCAATTTAACGAATATATAGACATGTACGGCTATGGAGATGTGGATAAGTTAGTAGAGGACGGAATTAAAGCAGATGCTGTTAAAGCCGAAACGGATAAGCTAAACGGCGAGGTTTCGTATACAGAGGAGGACGCTAAAAAGGAATATGATACATTTTTAGCGGAGCAGCAGCCAAAGATTGAAGAGGACGCGGCAAATTACACAACATATAAGAACGCGGGGACTGTGGTATATGAACCGATGGGTTCTAAATATGCAAAGAACCTTTTGATTGGTTTTTCGCAGGATGCGCAGAAGCAAATCGCGACACTGCGTCAAAACGGTGATGATGAGGGTGCGGACAAGCTGGTGACGGAAGAGCTTGCTAAAATTGAGGCGGATGCCAAAAAGGCGCTTGAGCGCGCAAAGGCGGGCGAAGATTTTGACGCATTGATGGAGGAGCTGGGAGCGGACAGCGGCATGAAGCAGGAACCGGCGAAAACTAAGGGTTATCTTGTGTTTAAGGGCTCGGGAATGGTGGAGCCTTTTGAAACGGCGGTGCTTGCAATGACAAAGCCAGGGGAGATTTCGGAGCTTGTGGCGACGGATTTTGGTTATCACATAATTCAATATGTATCAGAGGGCGGCGGCGTGGTGCCGTTTGATGATGTAAAAGAGAAGCTTATGGATACGAAGCTTGCGGAATTGCAGTCCACGCACCTTAAAGATACCGTTGAGGAATGGAAAGGCGCAGAGGATGTGAAGCTGCATATAAATGTGCTGTCAACCTTTGCTTAATAAAATAATGGCAAGAGGACTGTATCAGTGGCTTGATACAGTCCTTTTTTTTATTTGGTTTTGTGTTAAACGGCGGGAGTGTGAGTGGCGGCGGGAGTGCGTACAGAGAATGTATAACCCTCATTTTTTTATTGGAAATGCGGAGCATTTCGGGTCAAGGGAGCTTGCTCCCT
>JAVXIJ010000104.1:0-5186 GCA_036648415.1 Christensenella sp. | reverse complement strand
AGATATGACAAAATTACAAGCAAACATTTGTCTTTTAGCGGCAACGTTTTGTTGGTCGGTAGAAGTAATATTATTCAAAATGATTCCGGATGGTGTACCGAGTTCTGCAGTAATATGTATTGTAAACTTGATTGCCGCATTGGTTTTGGGCATTGTTTTTTGGCGTAAAGTATGGGTTGGCATCACTAAGCGTATGATTTTGGATGCGCTCATTCTTGCGGGTCTGAATGCGACTTACAATCTTTTGATATTAGAGTTCACGAAAGATGTTGAAGCGATGCAAGCGGCTTTTCTGTTGACTATGACGACGGTACTGCTTCCCTTTGTCGCTCTTTTAATGGGCAGGAAATCAGAACGGAGAACATACATATGCGTATTGGTGATGTTTGTCGGCATATTGATCGGATACAAAGAAACGCTGACAACGCAAAGCGTGATTCTTTTTCTGTGTATGCTTATTCCGGCGGGATTGCGCATTATTTATATCATTCGGCAAAATGATGCCGCGAAAAAGTATGAGCCGATACAGATTCTTGTTTTAATGTGTGCGATGATGGGCGGCATTTCCTTTATATTGTGGTCAATCAAGCAGCCGGGCACATTTATGATGCTTCCGCTTGACGGCAAGTTGATCTCAGGGTTGTTTGCGTATAGTTACTTTGTCAGCATCATGGCGGGGCTCCTTAATATTGTCGCTAATCGCTATACCACACCGCAGAATGCTTCCGTCATCTATTCATTTGAAATACTGATGACGGTCATTATGGCGATGACGTTGCCCGCTGTTCTGGGTGAAAGGGAAACATTGAGCATACAGACAATTGTTGGATGCGCGGTGGTCACAATCAGCGCAATTCTGGCGGAGATCAACTTCAAGAAAAAAACTGTTCGAATAAGCATGGGGGCGCAGCGATGAGAGAATTGTTTTTGCCGTTTAACAGTAAAAAAGCGTTTTTGTGTATGCTGGCGCTGATTGGTATTCACCTTGTTGTGGCAATGCCTTTTAAATCGTGGGTGTTGGTTCCCGCATTTACAGACATTCGTCCTGCATCGGGGTTGTTGCCTGTTTATGGCGTGTTTATGGGTCCTATTGGTGGTTTTGCGACCGCCTTTGCTAATTTAATAGAGGATGCTTTGACGGGGATGCTGACGTGGGGAAGTATCGCGGGTTTTGTTTCTAACCTGCTTGTTCCTTATTTATACTATAAATTGTGGTATTGCTTTTTTAAAAAACCGTTCGAGGTAAAAACAGGAAAAGATTTCATCGAATATTCGCTGCTTGCGCTGCTGCTGTCGCTGATGCAGGCGGCGATGATTACAGGTTGTGTATATGCCATTGGTATGCCTGTTCAGGCAGGAGAGCTTTTTGCAGCGATATGCATCAACAATTTCTTTTTTGCGATGCTTATGGGGTTGCCGCTCATTATGGTTTTACACACGCAGTTTGGATATACTGATTTTGGAAGCAAAAGGGATCGATATTTAATGCCTGCGCACAAGGGGCGTTATGATTGACAGCAAACGCTTGATTTCCGGCACAACCTTTTTTATGATTTTGTTTTTTGAAATTATTTCAATCGTTGAATTGGGCGCAACTATGCCGCTGAGTTTTGCTCGGCGGCTCTTTTATGTGCGTTTTAAGGATATTTTTTATGAAGCTGTAATAATTTCAAAAACGAGTGAATTTCAGATGTCCGACAATAGAATTATTACAAAAAAATACATTTGTGCAAAATCCGCAGCGAATTTTAATAGAAGTTATTGGCGCGCGTGGGTACAATAATGTATAATGAATTTAAAATCAACGATAGCGGGAGAGTGGCGCATGAAAGGCTTAATACACATCTATTGCGGGGACGGAAACGGCAAAACAACGGCGGCGGTGGGGCTTGCGGTGCGTGCGGCGGGTGCGGGTCTTAGGGTGCTTTTTTTGCAATTCATGAAAGACGGACAAACAGGCGAGCTCGTGTCGTTTGAGAATATTCCGAATATAACTGTATTGTGCGGCAAAGATACCGACAAATTCGTATGGAGTATGGATGAGCAGGAAATAGAGAAAACAAAAAAAATTCAATGCGAAAAGCTTGAGGAAGCTGTGCGCTGTGCGGGCGAGTATGATATGGTGGTTTTTGATGAAGCGCTGGGTGCGTGCTGCAGTGGATTTTTGAGCGACGTCATGCTGTGCAAGTTTTTAGATGAAAAGCCGGAGGCGCTTGAAGTGGTGCTGACAGGGCGTAATCCGTCAAAAGAGATACTTGAACGCGCGGATTATATATCTGAAATCAAAAAGGTTAAGCATCCTTATGACAAGGGAATTTACGCGCGAAAGGGTATAGAACATTGAGTGCGCGACAATAAAACACCCGCGCAAAAGTTTGATGAATGTTCGTTTAAAGCTATTCTTTTTTAGGGGATGGCTGTTTTTTTGTTCCGTCGGCATCATCGGGCTGTACTATAATATCTGTTTTGAGTACAGAGGCATATGAAACGGCTTTTTTACCAAACATTTTGCGTATTTTGTCTACTGCGGTTTCTAATTTTTCGCGTTTGTCGGAACGGTCGGCGGATTCGTCAAAAAAAGTAATCTGTCCGCTTGTTTCGTTATCGGTCAGATTGGCGGCGGTTAGGGATAAAAGCCTTATGGGCTTTTCCATATTCCATGCTTGTGAAATGATTTCGCGTCCCGCATCGGATAAATCTTTGGTTAGGTGAATGGGATGTGCAAGCGTTTTTTGGCGGGAGATGACGTGAAATTGAGGGTCCTTGATTTGCACCTGCACAGTCATACAATAAAGTCCGGCGGCGCGCAAACGTGCGCCGACACTGTCGGCAAGAAGAAGTATTCCGGCTTTGACATCCTCAAGGCAATTAAGATTGCGGCGAAAAGTAATGCTGTTGCCAATGCTTTTGATGGGGTCTGTTTGCCCGAATTCGCGCACGGGGCTTTCATCCAGACCATTTGCATATTCCCATACAAGTTCGCCAGATTTTCCCAGCAGATTAGAAGCATCTTCACGCTTTAATGCGGCAAGCGCGCCTATTGTGTGCACGCCGATACGGGCGAGCGCTTCGGCACTGCGTTTGCCTACAAACAGCATATCGGTTACAGGCAGGGGATAGAGTATATCGCGATAGTTTTCGCGGGTGATGACGGTGGTGGCGTTCGGCTTTTTGTAGTCGCTCCCGAGCTTTGCAAACACCTTGTTAAAGGATACGCCCACAGATATTGTGAGGCCGAGCTCGTCTTTTATGCGCTGTCGCAGCGTGTCGGCGATTTCCTTGCCCGAGCCAAATAAATGCAGGCTGCCCGTCACATCCAGCCATGATTCATCTATGCTGAACGCTTCCACGCGGCTTGTATATTGCAAATAAATTTCATTTATGAGCTTACAATATTTGGAATATTCAAAATGATGTGCAGCAGCTAAAACAAGCTGCGGACATTTTTTCTGTGCCTGCCATATGGTTTCGGCGGTTTGGATGCCAAAGGCTTTGGCAAGCTCGTTTTTGGCGAGTATGATACCGTGACGGCTTTGCGGGTCACCACACACAGCCATGGGAACGTCACGCAGCTCGGGGTGCGCGATACATTCGACAGACGCAAAATATGCGTTGCAGTCACAATGCAAAATGGTTCTTTCCATAAAACCGCCTCCTTTTGTTTATTATATCACATACATATTGCAATTAAATGTAAAAAACAAACAATGAAAAATATAACTTTCACGATATTTGTAAAAGTTTATCAAACCTTAAGAATAGAACTGTGATTTTCATATCGTTTTCTGCTATAATAATAAACGTAAAGTTGTTTTGGGTAAAAGAGGGGGATTACATATGGCAATAGGATTTACAATTTGTTGGTGGGTTGTTGTTGTGCTGTCTGTTTTCTCGGCGCCGTTTATGCTGTGGATGGGTATTACTTTATGTGCAGGCTTATTTAAACAAAAGGGACTTAAACAAACAGAGGAAACAGAACATAAATTTGCAATAATGATTTGCGCGCGTAATGAGGAAAATGTAATAGGCAATTTGCTGCTCAGCTTAAAAAAACAAACATATAAAAATTATGAGCTGTTTGTTGTTGCGGATAATTGCACCGATAATACTGCGCGTGTATGCGAGGCTTTGGGTGCGCACGTATATGAACGCTTTAATGAAGCGCAAAAGGGCAAGGGTTATGCGCTTTGTTGGGGGATTAACAGACTGCAAAAGGATTATGCCGGTGAATTTGATGCGCTGTGCGTGTTTGACGCGGATAATCTTGCCGCTCCCGATTTCCTTGAGGAGATGAACCGCGCGCTTTGCTCAGACGCGGATGTGGCGATTGGTTATCGTGATACAAAAAACATCCACGATTCATGGGTGAGCGAGGTTTATTCAATATATTGGCTGATGCTGCAACGCTTTTATCATGGGGCACGGCACAACATCGGGCTGTCAAGTATGGTCGGCGGCACGGGCTTTGCATTTAAGCTTTCCGCGCTCGGCGAAGAGGGTTGGAAGACATATTCGCTTACAGAAGATGTGGAATTTTCCATTCAGCAGATACTAAAAGGACATAAAATTTTACCTGCGCGAAAAGCAGTGTTTTATGATGAACAGCCATCTGATTTCGGCGTGTCTATACGTCAGCGGTTTCGTTGGATTGTGGGCGGTATGCAGTGTATTCCGCTGTATTTGTCAAAAATCATGAAGAGCGTGTTCAGCGGTAATTTGAAATCACTGGATCTTGCATGGTATATTTTATTCATTCCCGCAACGGGAATTGCGCTTCCGCTTAATGTGGCGGTCGTGCTTATGCTGGCTTTTCAGCCTGCGTTTACGGCAATTGCGCTGCCGGTGGGGCTGCTGATTTTGGCAGGAAATTGGATCGTGGGCATGATAGCCGGGGCGGCCGTGCTTTGGCTGGAGCATAAAAAATTGAAGCCGATGCTTAGAGGAATTGCGCTGTATCCATTGTTTTTGATAAGCATGATATTCCTTTCGTTTGGGGCATTGTTCCATACGCATATAGAGTGGGAACCAATAGCGCATAACAGTAAATGCACTATTGAAGATGTGGACGTGAGCTAAAAGTGGGCAGAATTTAAAAAAACGAAAATTTTTATATAGAGCTTGAAATTTGTTGAGAATAATTTAAAAGTCTGTTGTAGCGTTGTTTTGAGCGATATAACAGACTTTTT
>JAVXIJ010000103.1:0-5230 GCA_036648415.1 Christensenella sp. | reverse complement strand
CATTATATATAGCTCATTACGGATATGAATTTAAAAATATAAATGCTGTTACGGACGCACCAATACAAAATTCAACTTAAAAAACACACCCGCCGCCGCTTTCATTTTCAATCGCAATTGTGCTGCTCCGTATACTCAATAATCTTATCCGTAAACACAATACCGTTGAGGTGGTCCATTTCATGGCACAAACATTTTGCCAGCATATCTGTGCCCTCAACAATAATTTCCTGACCGTCTTCATTTTTCGCACGCACCACCACGCGCGCAGGGCGTTTCACCGTTCCCCAAACATCGGGGAAACTAAGACAGCCCTCTTCCACAATCTGTTCGCCCTCCTCGGTCACAAATTCAGGATTTACAAGCTTCATAAGCCCCTCGCCCACATCAATCACTATTAACCTGCGCAGCACGCCCACTTGGTTCGCCGCAAGCCCAAAGCCCCCCGCCGTATACATTGTTTCCGCCATATCATCAAGAAGCAGCCTGATATGCTCTGTAATTTCCGTTACCGCCCTGCATTTTTTATGCAGTACCTCGTCATCGTCTACTCTGATAGTTCTTAAGGTGACGTGAGTCGAACAATACGCCTGAAACAAAGTCTTTTTGCCTGCTGCGTTGTTAGTATCGCTCCGAATAGTTCGCTATTCGTCGTTCCACTGCCTAGCAGCAGAACAAAAATCCAAATGTTTCAGGTCGAAGATTTCTCGCTTAGCCGCTTGTTAGCAATGCAAGGCAGCTGAGCGACGCTTAGCCGTAGCTAAGGCGAGCGAGGATAACGAAGCAGTGCGGGCAAGCGGCAAGCGAGAAACGTGTGGATTCGGCTCTCGTCACCTTAATGCCATTTTACTCACCTCAATATTATATTACCGCTTTTTACACAAAAAAATAGAAATACCGACAAGATATTTCTAAAATAGCACCCGTTTTACTTCAAAATTGTGCTGATAAGATGTGCCGCTTTTTCGTATTCGTATTTGTGTACATACACCAAACGTGTCGGCTGTGCGCCGTCGCGTGCAGTTTTAGTGCTGAAATTATATGGGACACCGTTTCCCGAAAGGACATTCTTGATCTCCGAAAATTTTTGCTTGGATTCCCCCGTCCAAACCCGCGCCCTATTCCATGGCATCATAGCTTTTTTGCTCCTTATATTCTTACTTGCTGAACAACTATATCACGTTTACATCTACTTGGCAACTGCCCATTTTGACACAAAAACGACCGAATCCTATTAAAACAGACACGGTCGTTTGTTTTTCAGCTTTATCCTACGTTTACTCGCTCTTTCCGCAGCAATTCTTGTATTTCTTGCCCGAGCCGCACGGGCACGGCTCGTTTCTGCCTACCTTTTTTTCTACGTGCACAGGCATCTGCGCTTCGCCCGAGCTTGCGTTGGTATTCATACGCTTTTCCTTGGGCGCATTTACCGCAATGGGGTTGCCGTCCGCATCCACATTTGCGTGCACATTCTGTACCTCGCGCTGTTCAACCTTGCTTTCCACTCTTATATGGAAAAGCATATATACCGTTTCCTCGCGAATAGCGTCCACCATCGCGTCAAACATATCAAAACCCTCGATACGGTATTCGTTGATTGGGTCACGCTGCCCCAATGCGCGCAGCCCGATACCGCGGCGGAATTGGTCCATATCATCAATATGATCCATCCATTTCGAGTCCACCACGCGCAAAAGCACCATGCGCTCCACGTCACGCATATTAAAGCCCGCGCCCGTCATTTCCGTTTCCTTAGCGGCATACATAACCTTCACCGCGTCCATGATTTCTTCTTGAAGCTGCTTTAGCTCCGCCGTTTCGCGTTGCTCCGACGTATACGGCACAAGCTTCATGCCGAACACGCGGTCAATATACGCATAAAGCTTATCCCAATCCCATTCCTCGGGATATTTCCCCTTAGGGCAATGCACGCTTATCGCCTGCTCCACCAACGCCGCAATCATGCCTGACATATTCGCAGATAAATCATCGCCCATCAAAACCTGCTTGCGCTGTCCGTAAATAACCTCGCGCTGCTTGTTCATTACATCATCATAATCAAGCACGTTCTTTCTCAGATTAAAGTTGTTATTCTCTATGCGCTTCTGCGCGTTTTCAATTTGCCTGGTCATCATGCCAAACTCCAGCGGAATATCATCATCCCCGCCCGAAAGCTTGTCCATAATCAGCTTTACGCGTTCGCCGCCAAACAAACGCATTAAATCATCCTCGAGCGCAATAAAGAATTTTGACGAGCCCGGGTCGCCCTGCCGTCCGCTTCTGCCGCGCAGCTGGTTATCAATACGCCGCGACTCATGCCGCTCTGTGCCGATAATTGCCAACCCGCCGAGCGCCACAACTTCCTCGTGCTCCGCATCTGTCACCTTTTTATGTTTTTCCGCAAGCACCGCATATTTTTCCCGCGCCGCCAAAATTTCAGCGTCCTTTGTAGATGCGTGGCTCACCGCATTTTCTATCATTTCATCATCCATGCCATCCGCACGCATTTCGTTTCTCGCTAAATATTCTGCGTTGCCGCCGAGTATAATATCAGTACCGCGGCCCGCCATGTTGGTGGCGATCGTAACAGAATTTTTCTTGCCCGCCTGCGCGATAATCTGTGCCTCGTGCAAATGGTTTTTGGCGTTTAGCACCTCATGCTTTACGCCCCTGCGCATAAGCAACGAAGATAAATGCTCACTGTCCGCAACCGAAACCGTACCTACAAGTATAGGTCTGCCCGTTTCGTGTATCTTTACAATTTCCTCTACAACAGCGTCAAACTTGCCCTTTTTAGAGCCGTAAATTACATCGTTTTGGTCTTTGCGCACCATCGGGCTATGCGTTGGGACCTCCACCACCTGCAAATTATAAATGCTCTGGAACTCCGCTTCCTCCGTTTTTGCCGTACCCGTCATGCCCGAAAGCTTTTTATACATACGGAAGAAATTCTGGAAGGTAATGGTCGCAAGCGTCTTTGACTCGCGCTCCACCTTCACGTTTTCTTTTGCTTCAATTGCCTGGTGCAGCCCGTCGGAATACCGCCGCCCAATCATAAGCCGCCCCGTAAATTCATCAACAATTACAACCTCGCCCTCCTCCGTAACCACATATTCGCGGTCGCGTATGAAAAGCCTGTGCGCCTTAAGCGCCTGATTGATATGATGTACAATTTCTGTGTTTTCAATGTCCGTGAGATTATCAAGCTTGAAAAACTTCTCCGCTTTTGTTATGCCGTTGTCGGAAAGGTTTATCGCTTTTAACTTTTCATCAACCTCATAATCCTCTTCCTCTTTTAAGCGGCTCACAAATTTATCCGCCTGCTTATAAAGGTCGGTGCCCTTATCGCCCTGCCCCGAAATAATAAGCGGAGTACGCGCTTCATCAATTAAAATACTGTCTACTTCATCAACAACCGCGAAATTCAGCTCGCGCTGTACTAAATCTTCCTTGCGCACCACCATGTTGTCACGCAGGAAATCAAACCCTAATTCGTTGTTTGTTGTATATACAATGTCGCACGCATACGCCTTTTGCTTTTGTGCCTTATCCATGTCGCGCATTACAGTTCCGACTGTGTACCCAAGATAACGAAAAACCTTGCCCATCCATTCGCTGTCGCGCTTTGCAAGGTATTCATTTACCGTGACAATGTGCACGCCCTTGCCCGAAATCGCGTTTAACACGGCGGGGAGCGTTGCCACGAGCGTTTTGCCTTCGCCTGTTTTCATCTCAGCGATATTTCCTTGATGCAGCACCACACCGCCCATAAGCTGCTCATAAAAATGCTTCATGCCGAGCACGCGCGCGCTTGCCTCACGCACCTGCGCAAACACCTCAGGAAGCAAAGAATCAAGCGTTTCACCCTCTTCTAAATGACGGCGTTTAAATTCCGCTGTTTTGCCGACAAGCGTTTCATCGCTCATCCCCTCAAATTCAGCAGACAGCGCCTCCGCTTTATCCGCTGATTTTTTTACCGGCTTAAGCGCCGAGCTTGCAAACAATCCCATATTTATCCTTCTCTCTTACAGTCATATTTATCTAATCCTAATCATTTTATCAAACCATGCAATATAAGTAAACAAATACCGCTAAATTCCACAAATTATTCATAAATTGTTGTTATTTTTGCGCCGCGGCATTATACTGAATATAAGAGTATCCACGGCAAAAGGTTCACGTCTGTGGTTGCAAGCCGATGCCGGTCGCAGGCAAAACGGTCCACGTAAGCAATGAACATCTTATTCATTGTGATCATAGTGCGGTTAGACGTAAGACCGTCCGCCCGAAAAAGGGCGAGAGAAGTAAGAGTGGCGTAGTGCTGCGGGGCTTCCTGACGGCGAATGTGGGGGAAAAGACCAGGTCAGGTGAATCTTTTGCCGTGGGTTTTTACTTTTTAAAGGATTTCTTCACAGCCGTGAAGAATGTATATTATATGTTAAGGCGGCAGATTTCATGGAAATACCGTTAAACCAAAAGCAATTTGTTTTGATAAACATCTTTTAGTGTATTTGTACATCAAGCACATCGGTTTTTCGTACCAAAATACCAAATTACGGAAGGGGCGAACTATATGAAAATCAATGTATCAGGCAAAAACATCACTGTTTCAGGTTATCTGCGTCGCGTTGTTGATGAAAAGGCGGGGAAGCTCGAATGCTATTTCAAACCAAACACCGAAATGCAGGTTACGCTTTCCATTGAAAAATCGCGGCAGATTGCAGAAGTTACCGTTGTATGTGACGGTGTTGTGCTGCGCGCAGAGGAAGCAACCGGCGATCTTTATTCGTCTATTGATGTAGCTTTAAAAAAGCTCGAGCGGCAAATGCGCAAGCACCGCACCAAGCTTGAAAAACGTCTGCACGAGGAAGCTTTTGCAGAAGATACCATTTACGACTATTTTGACGAGAATTTTGACGAGGACGAGCCGCAGATCGTACGCAACAAAAAATTTGCGCTGCGCCCTATGGAGTCAGATGACGCCGCCGTTCAGCTTGAGCTTTTGGGGCATAATTTTTATGTGTTCCGCAATGCGCACACAAGCGAGGTAAACGTGATATATAAACGCGCCGACGGTAATTATGGGCTTATAGAGCCTGTATAAAAGAAAACCATGTCCAAAACTAAATCGCTGAAATGCGTAATCAGTATACACAAAAGCAGCCCAAACTTTTTGTTTGGGCTGCTTTTTATTGTAATAACAACCGCCGCCTCTACAAGTTCAAGACCT
>JAVXIJ010000102.1:0-5259 GCA_036648415.1 Christensenella sp. | reverse complement strand
ATAAAGTTTTTAGATTCATTCTCCGCCATAATTTGCCCCTCACTGCCATCTGTTTTAAGCATATTATAACATAAAAAAGAATACACACGCAATCATCAGTCACTTGTGATACGTTTCACCGTTTATTATTTTAAAAGCACGAAAGATTTGCTCGGTCAATACTATGCGAAACAGCCTGTGCGGCAGCGTCATTTCAGACACACTGAGCAGCATATCCGCACGCGCCGTAACCTCCTCCGCCAACCCAAGTGAGCCGCCGATAACAAAGCTCACAGTGCTCGTGCCGCCCGTCATAAGCGTATCAAGCTTTTGCGCAAACACCTCCGACGACATCTGCTTGCCACGCAAATCACACGCTATCACATACCCTGCACATTTTTTCAATATCCGCTCGCCCTCCGCCGCTTTCACCGCGCGCTCGGCGTTCTCGCCCCTGACATTCGCAAGCGGCTCGTCGGGCAGCTCATCAATAACAATTTCACAAAAACGGCCAAGCATTTTTACATATTCTGCCTGCGCCTGCAAATAAAATTTTTCCTTTAGTTTTCCCACACATATTATTTTAATCTTTATGCTCTTGCCCTCCGTCGTGCGCGCCTGAATCCCGTAAATTCCGAAAGCTTCTGCGCACACGCACTTAATATAATTTATACATAATTTTAAACACACCGTATAATTCTCTTCATTATATCATCAACATTTGTTTTACTCAATAACGCGCGCGTGCCCTTAAAATGCAAAGAGAAACCTCATAATCTAAGGTTTCTCTGTTGAAATTTACTTCCCGATATTTCCCCCGCGCTTTTTTTGCAGCTCCTACATCGACGCTTTGTAAATCGCAATTACGTCCTCTTTTGTGACCGGCACAGGGCACACGCCCATATTTCCGCCCATAGCTTCAAATGAATCTTCCGCCATAACACGAATCATATCCTCTGTCACTCCGATAGACGTAAGCGACACATCCTCTCCCACACTCGCCAGGAATTTCTTCATGGTTTCAGCGCAGCCGCGCGCAAGCGTTTCATCGTCTTTTGCCGCGTCCGCACCTAATATACGCGCAACCTTTGCAAATTTCTTAATATCACTTTTCCACGTAAACTCCGTCACCGCAACGGCAATTGCCGAAAGTGCAAGACCGTGAGGAGTATTATAATGCCCGCTTATGCTATGCCCCATTCCATGAATAATATGCGTACCCGAAATGCTTATTGCGGGTCCTGCCAAAGTATTGGCAAACGACATTGCGCTGCGTGCTTCAACATCATTTGGATTATCAATGCACTTTTTTAAATTTGCCGCCGCAACTTCCATAGCACGCACAGCAAATATATCTGTGAAATCATTTGCGATTGTGGAAACAAACGCTTCATACGCATGAAAAAACACATCAATTCCCGTGTTCGCCGTCACGTTTTTCGGCATTGTAAGTGTAAGCTCCGGGTCAACAATCGAAACCGTAGGATAAAGTATCGTCCAGCCAAATCCGGGCTTTTTCCCCGTTTCAGGCTCAGTCACCACCGCCCACGGCGTAGCCTCACTGCCCGTGCCCGCCGTCGTGGTGATCGCTATAATAGGCAATGCCTTAAGCTCACCGTTTTGCTTGTCCGCATATTTCCCGTCAAGCACATAATCCCGTACGCTTCCGCCCGATGCACATAACAATGCCACAACCTTTGCCGCATCAATAGAGCTTCCTCCGCCCACGCCTATCACAAAATCACATCCATGCTCGCGCGCAAAATCAGCACCCGCGTCCACAATGCTCATCAAAGGGTTCTCGTTGATTTTCGCAAATACAAATGACTCAATATTTTCTGCACCAAGGCAACCCTGTATCTTTGCAATCAATGCCGTTTTTTCTGCACGCACGCTGCATCCTGTGATAATTGCCGCGCGCACGCCAAGCCCCTTTGCATACTTTCCGACCTCGCTCACGACTCCCGCGCCAAACACTATTTTTTCCGGAATTTCCGCTACAAATTTTTTCATGTGTTTTCCCCTTGTAATTGTATAATCATCTGCTTTACTTATAACACATTCTTTTGTAACGCGTCAATCATAATCCGAAAAAACAAACACTACACTTATCCGTTTATATTTTCATCACACATCAATTTATCAGCTATAAGCGCAATTACTTCACCGTTTGTAGGCCGTTTTAAAAGCGCCGACAACGGAAATCCCAGCACATCACACATACCGGCAAGCCTATCTCGCTCATACATTATCTCTATTGCATGCCGAATTGCAAGCTCTACCTGCGCGGCTTTAACGCCAAACATCTTTGCCACACGCGGATAAATTTCCTTTGTAATGCTGTAAACCATCATACGATTTTCCACAGTAAGCTTAACCGCTTCTTTCAAATATTGATGTCCTTTCAAATGCGGCGGCACTCCTATCTGCATCAGCAGCTCTGACACGCACAGCTCCAAGCCTTTCCCTTTATAAATAATTTCTCCTTTTGGAAGCTTCTCTTCATCAAAATGTATTACATCACATATTCTTTGGTACAGCACATCGCTTTTATACGGTTTTATCATATAATATTTAACACCCATAGAAAATGCACGCCTTATTATCGGTTCACTGCTTATAGCGGACACCACAATTACATTCAGCGCGCGCGCCGCCGTCCCGCACATGTTTTTCAAAAATACAAATCCGTCATTTTCAGGCATCACCAAATCCACCACCACAATATCATATGGATGCAGCTCGCAATATTCAATGCCCTCACGCGCCATTTCCGCACAATCCACCCTTGCAACATTCTCCTGCGCCGCCAAATATCTTCTCGTTTCACTCATGATTTTCACATCATCATCAATCAGCAAAACATCTATTGATTCTTTTAACATATTTATCATCCTTTCCTACTGAAAAAACGCTCTTATATACATATATTCATTAAAATCAAAATATATTCCGTTTTTTACATTACATTTTGACGGATTAAACAGTTAATCTGTCGCTTATGCAGATTTTTTTCATTTCTGCACACAATAACTGTACTTTTTTTATAAACAGTGTATAATGTAAACAGAATCAAGTATGAGGTGCCTTGCATTGAGCATTATTAAACGTATAAAACCACTCAACCCCGCGGAAATATTAGTGTTTGGGTTCGGCGGAATGATACTTATAGGTGCAATACTTTTATGCCTGCCGGTGGCTTCTTCCACAGGAGAAACGGTGGGCTTTTTATCTGCACTTTTTTCCTCTACCTCCGCTATCTGCGTAACAGGGCTTTCCGTGCTTGAAATCGGCACGGCTTTTTCACCATTTGGGCAAATAATAATGCTGATTTTAATTCAGTTGGGCGGCATTGGCTTTATGACCGCCACCTCTATGGTGTATATGCTGCTCGGAAAACGCATTACCCTTAAAGACCGTGTAGTAATAAAGGACTCACTTAACGAAACAAATTTGCAAGGTGTGGTGCGCATGACGCGCAACGTGCTGCTTGTTACAGCCATCACCGAGCTTGTAGGGATTTTGCTTTTAGCCATGCGCTTTGTGCCCGAATACGGCATAAGCACAGGAATGTATTACAGTGTATTTCACTCCGTGTCCTCGTTTTGTAACGCAGGCTTTGATGTGTTTGGTCTTGGCAACAGCCTTATGCCATACGCGACCGACCCACTCGTTTCACTCACTGTAATGGGGCTTATAACCGTTGGCGGTCTTGGCTTTTTCGTAGTTGTAGAGCTGTACCGCAAAACCTCTATCGGCCGCAAATACAGACTTTCACTGCACACCAAAATCGTGCTTATTACGTCCGCCGTGCTCGTTTTGGGCGGCACACTGTTTTTCTTTTTTGCAGAGTTCAACAACCCCAAAACTTTAGGTGCCGAAGGAATGTCGGTGGGCGACAAGCTCCTTGGCGCGTCTTTCCAATCGGTTACCACGCGTACCGCGGGCTATGCGACCATGCCTCAAGGTGATATGACTCCCGCTTCAAAATTCGCCACCACCATACTTATGTTTGTCGGCGCGTCACCCTCCGGCACAGGCGGCGGTATCAAAACCACCACCGCAGTTATGCTGCTGTTTTTCATCACCACAATTGTTATAGGTAAAAAAGACACGGTGCTTATGCATCGGCGCATGAATAAAGAAGTTATGATGCGTGCTATGACAATTGCAGCGCTTGCCGCAATGTTTGTGGGCGTAATGACGCTCATAGGCGCAATCGCGCAGCCGTATCTTTTATCATCAGACCTTTTATTTGAAACAGTATCCGCATTTGGCACGGTTGGGCTTAGCACGGGTATCACCCCGACGCTGTCGTCTTTCGGTCAAATTTTAATTATAATTACAATGTTTGCAGGCAGAGTAGGCGTGTTTACGCTCTCAATAGCCGTCGCCAAACGTATGTCCAAACAGGATTCATGCAATATACGTTACCCCGAAGAACGGGTTATGATTGGATAATATAGGAGAAATGAAATGAAAAAGCAATATGTTGTTATCGGTATGGGACGGTTTGGCACAAGCGTTGCAAAAACACTTGTAGATCAGGGTGCTGACGTTTTAGTAATTGACGGTGACGAAGAAAAGGTTGATCAGGCAATAAACTTTGCCACACACGCCGTACAGGCAGATGCCACAGATGAACAAGCATTAAAGTCGCTTGGTATCCGCAATTTTGACGTTGCCTGCGTGTGCTTGGGTGAAATTCAGTCCAGCATTATGGCAGCCCTTATTTGCAAAGAACAAGGTATCGACCTTGTTGTCGTTAAAGCTCAAAGCGAAGTCCACGCAAAGGTGCTGTATAAAATGGGCGTGGATAAAGTTGTTTTTCCCGAACGAGATATGGGTATTCGCGTAGCGCATAACCTTATTTCCTCAAGTATACTTGATTTTATTGAATTGTCCGACGATTATGGTATCGCCGAAATAGAAGTGGATGATATATGGGCAGAACACACGCTTATAGATCTTGATTTCCGTAAAAAATACGGCGTAAATATCATAGCTATAAAGGGCGAAAACGGTTCAATAAACGTCAGCCCGCTGCCGGGCGACATCGTAAACGCCAACGATATACTTGTTGTAATAGGCGCTGAAGAAAAAATCAATAAACTCGAACAACACGGAAAATAATATTCTGTACTACACTTTCACTGTAAGGGCGGACGCCCGCAAGTCCTTATTGGCAAGAACCAAGACCTCGGGGCTACGCGCCCCGAACCCCGCAAGACCTTAGGGCGCTGCCCTAAGACCCGCAAGGGAGCAAGCTCCCTTGACCCG
>JAVXIJ010000101.1:0-5356 GCA_036648415.1 Christensenella sp. | reverse complement strand
AACGCAAAAAAATTTATACCACAACAAAATACCAATAAAGCTTTACACACATAACAGTCTGAAAAGCTTTATCGGCAGCGCATAACTATTTAATAAAACCTCCGCGGCATTTCACCTCCGCTGTCTACACATCCCTCAAACCGCAAACGCGTTTAAAGCTTTCATACGCCTGCGCCCATTCTTTTTTCGTGGAAATATCCGCATCAAACACATTAAATTCGTCTGATTCACGCACCACCCTGCGTATTTCCTCCAAAGAGCCGCAAACGCCGCAGCCATATGCCTGCAACAGCAAATTGCCCGTCGCCGTGGCTTCCGTCGGCCCTGTTACCACCTTGCAGCCAAGGGCATTTGCGGAAAACTGATTAAGCAGGTCATTCTTTGCGCCGCCCCCTATTATGTGCAGCACATCCACCTGCTTGCCCGTCGCTTTTTTCAGCAAATCAACCACATAACGATATTTCATCGCGAGACTCTCATAAACTATGCGCGCAACCGTGCCGACATCGCCCGTGTCCACGCCGTTTTGCCCCGTTTTTTTCAGATATTCGTCAATGGCGGCAATGTTGTCATGCGGTGCAAAAAACAAATCATCATCCGGCTCAATATACGCCGCAAAAGGCTTTGCCTTTATTGCAAGCTCAACAATTTGCGGATAATCAAGGTCGGGCATTGTGCGGTTCCACGCTTTTTTGCACTGCTGAATAAGCCACAACCCCATTACATTTTTCAAAAACAGATTTTTCCCGAGGCTTCCGCCCGAATTTGATATGCTTAGCTCACAGCTCATCTCGTTTATCACGGGCGCATTTGTTTCCACCCCCACCATGCACCATGTGCCGGAGCTTATATATGCCCAATTTTCGCCCTCAGCCGGAATGGCGGTCGCCGCGCTCGCCGTATCATGCACCGCGGGCACCACAATTTTAACAGAGGGTGAAAGCCCCACTTCTGCGGCAAGCTCCCCGTCAAGAGTCCCCAACACATCCCCCGCAAAAATCATTTTTGCCTTAAGCTTTGACGGAAAATCAAACCGCTCAAAAATCTCCTCCGACCAATCCTTTTTATATGCGTCAAGCATCTGTGAGGTGGACGCCACCGTAAACTCCGCCGCTTTTTTACCGCTCAAAAGGTAATGCAAAATATCCCCGATAAACAGCATATCACATGCCTCATCCAATCTATCGGGCGTATCTCTGCGCACGGAAATCATCTGATTCAACGTGTTGATATTAAGAAACTGTATACCCGTTGTGTCATATACCCGCTTCCTGCCCATCTTTTTTTCCATAATCTCGTTTGTGCCGCCTGTGCGCGCATCGCGATATTGGTACGGCATTTCAAGCAGCGTACCGTCCTTCGCCAAAAAGCCATAATCACAGCCCCACGTATCCACGCCTATGCTCTCAAGCTCGCTGCCGTATCGCGCAACATAATTACGCAGCCCCCGCACAATTTCTTCATAAAAACGGTACACGTTCCACCGCAATGAATGATGCACAAACATACTTTGTGTCGGAAAACGATGTATCTCATCCATTTTAAGCACGCCGTTTTCCACACTGCCCACTATTGCGCGTCCGCTTTCCGCACCCAAATCAAATGCCAGATGTCTTTTAACTCCCATTGGTTTTCCTCCGTTATAATAGAATGGGACTGTCCCCACTTGCGTCGAGATAGCCCCATTCCGTGTATTACACCCTTTTTTAATCTCTCTTAAAAAGAATATCCTTTTCATATTTCTGCACATCGCCGAACCAATCCATGCCGACCGGCACGCCGTTCTTCTCACAGAAATAATCCCACACCGCGTTAATAGGCATATTCTTGTGCTCCTCGAGCATCGCAAGACGGAAAGTCGTATCTCCCGCCATTTCCTTTTCCATCAGCAATGCCTGCGGCTCTAAGAGCGCGGACAGCAAAGCTTTCTGTGAAGCGCGAGTGCCGATTACCCATGCCGCAATACGGTTAATGCTTGCGTCAAAGAAATCCAGCGCAATATACACACGCTCAAGCGCCTTAGCACGAACAACCTCCTGCATAAGCAGATTCGTTTCGTCATTTTGCAATACAACGTGGTCGCTGTCCCAACGAACAGGGCGGCTTGTGTGCAACAACATTTTATCAATAAACTGCAGCACTGCCGAAACCTTGTCCGCAACACTCTCTGTCGGATGAAAATGCCCTAAATCGCAAGTAAGCATGATGTCACGCGTAATCGCATATCCAAGCGCAACCTCGCCCGAGCCTGCTGTAAAGCTTTCCAGCCCGATACCGAACAGCTTGCTTTCAATACTGTCAAGCAGATGATTTTTAGAGATTTTCTTAGCCATTATAGCGTCCATACTCTCTATAAACAGCTTTCTTCTCTGCATTCTGTCAACAGGTGCGTCCTTGCTGCCGTCCACCATCCAATGGTTGATAACGCATGGTCCGCCCTGACGTTTACCCATTTCCTCGCCGATTTCACGGCAGCGTCTGCCATGCTCTATCCAAAAATCACGGATTCCCTCATCATAGCTTGCAAGCGTATATCCGCTTTCAGATTTAGGATGTGAAAACATTGACGGGTTAAAATCAAGGTTGATTCCCAATTCCTTTGCCCACTGCATCCAATTTTCAAAATATGAAATCTCAAGCTCATCACGCTCTACGCGTTTGCCGCCCGCTTCAAGATAAAACGCATGAAGATTCGCGCGCTTTTTACCCGGAATAAGCGAAAATGCTTTTTCATAATCGGCACGCAGCTCTTCCGCATTACGCGCACGCCCGGGGTAATTCCCCGTCGCAAGTATTCCGCCCGACATTCCCTGCTCGCTCACTTCAAAACCGGTTACATCGTCCCCCTGCCAGCAATGCATGGAAATTTCCACTTGCTCCATTGCGCTCACAGCTTTATCTGTATCCACTCCGAATTCCGCAAAACGTTCTTTCGCCGCTTCATATTGACCTGCTACATTTTTCCCCATTTTTTCATATCCTCTCTATTATTGTTTGGTGTAAACTTTTTATTTAACAATATTCGTTAAACCGTTTTAACGATTTCAGCTTATTGCAAACCGTGCTGCCACGCCCTGCATATTTGTACTTTTCTTTGTTTACGGTATCTATATCGTTAAATGAAATGATTTATACTACCTTTATTATACCCATAAATACAAAATATGCAATACAGTTAATTGTCTAAAAGATTAACTTTATTGCTGTGTCGTTATCCATTTGCAATATTTCAAGCCGCGCACGCAAACACGCGTCCATGCCGTATTTTTGTTTGCGGCAAGACGCGCCTCACATATGCGCGCACCAAAAAGCTTCAATTTCTTGTACTGCTTATTTCACAAACGTTTGCTCAAAAAGCTCCGGCTTGCGCGTGGCATTCCACAAAAACGCCACCGCAAAAGGCACAACAAGCGCATGAGCAATGCTGAACAGCGCATCATAAATCACCACCACATCCATAGAAATCATGGACGTAAGCTTGTGATAAATAAGCCAGCCCGATAAAAACGCCGACACCAACAGCCCTATCCACGCGATACAATTTGTAATTTTCTTGTGCGCGTTCCACTGTGTAAGCAGCGCAATCAGCACCGCAACAAGTATAAGGCAAGGCAAATAATCGGCGGAATATACAAGCCCTCCCGCAAAATCCATCACTGCCAAATTAAATACATTAGCAAAAAATTGTGACGCAAAATGATACGCCAGCAATATCGCGCCCCAAATAAACACCTTTGACGCACTCGCCTTTTTTCCCTTTGCAATAAGCGCCGTAAGCGCCATCCCCGCAAGGCATATCACCATAAACCCGCCGTAAGCATATAAATTATAAACAATTTGCCCGACCGTCACACCCTCGCCTATCGTCGCCGCGTAAACATACAACCCGTATGTCACAAAAAACAACGCGCAAAACACCAGTAACAAGCAGGGCATCACCA
Organism: Christensenella sp.; assembly: GCA_036648415.1. GTDB lineage: Bacteria > Bacillota > Clostridia > Christensenellales > Christensenellaceae > Christensenella. The sequence goes on along the minus strand of JAVXIJ010000101.1, from coordinate 1,415 downwards.
CTGCTGATTTCTGTCTTTTCATTGCTGCATCCATAAATTTAAAGTATCCTTTCATTGTCAACCGAAATACATCGCATATTTAAGGTTACGGGAGTCGAACAATACGCCTGAAACAAAGTCTTTTCGCCTGCTGCGCGACAACCCCCGCGCCCTTGTAGGGGCGGATACCATCCGCCCGCCGCCCTTGACCTTAAACCCTTAAATCTTCTCTTCCCACAACCCCCCTTGTAGGGGCGCTTATCCGCCCGTGCCCTTAAGACCTTAGGGCTCTCGTCACCTTAAGCACAAATTGCCAAAATTGCATTTTATATATAATAAATTTGTTTTTTTGTTTATTCTTTAATTATATATGATAAAATGAATTATACAATAGCAAAGTTTAGAAAGCCGTTACACCTTACGGCAAGCTGTACGCTCCGCTATAAGTATCTTGTGGGAGATAAATTTTATTATGGAAACATTAACCAAAGAATTTACGACAGATCTTACAGATGATTCGTCATGGGTATTTAACACCCCGGGCGAGCTTACAAAGTCCTTTTTGCTGTATGTGCAGGAATTAGGCTATTTTAAAGCGCTGTCAAAATACATCACCCACCAAAAAAACATCTCCTCTTATCTTATTATGCTCACCACCGCAGGAGAGGGCTCCTACACCCATGGCGGTGAAACATATGCCCTCAAGCCGGGGGATCTTGTTTTTGTTGACTCCATGGAATCACACACACATCGCACAAGCAAGCAATGTCACGGTACATGGAACCTCCTGTGGGTTCAGTTTAACGGCATAATCGCGCGCGGATATTATTCTCAATACAAAACAAAGGATATTCCCGTGCTAAACGCCTCCCAAAATCCTAAAATACAGCTTCTGTTAGAAAAGCTTCTTTCCGCCAACAAATCAAAAAGCGTGGGCACGGAATTTCTTTCCTCGCGCATTTTAGTAGACATTTTAACAGAAATTTTATTCACCGCAGAGGCGGTGGTTTCACCCAAAATCAATATGCCGCAATTCATTCAAACGGCACTTGCAGACATAGACGCGCATTTTACCGAAAATCTGAATTTAGAATATTTTTCCGCCAAGCTTCGCCTCAGCAAATATCATTTTGCAAAAGAATTTAAAAAATATACGGGGTATTCTCCGGGAGAATACATTATAAACACGCGAATCAACCACGCAAAGGAATACTTACAATATTCCGACCTAACCATTACAAATATTTCCGATGCAGTCGGCTTTAACAATGCCTGCCATTTTATAAATATGTTCAAACAAAAGGTAGGGCTTACTCCGCTGAAATTCCGCAAACAATATCAAGTTGTTTCCAAATAAATTCCCGCCCACCAAAAACGCGCTTAAGCATATCAGATTCGAACGATACGGTTTTCAAACAGAATTTTTCCGTATGGCT
>JAVXIJ010000100.1:0-5462 GCA_036648415.1 Christensenella sp. | reverse complement strand
CGGGCGTCTATCCGCCCCTACAATATCTATACAAAACAAACGTTATTACAATCGCCCGCCCATACTTTACCGATTTTACTTCATTCCGCGAATCACGTCACAGCCGATATACGATTTCAGCGCATCCGGCACACGAATACTGCCGTCTGCTTGCTGATAATTTTCTATAATTGCCGCGACTGTACGCCCGACAGCAAGCCCGCTGCCGTTAAGCGTATGCACATATTTAAGCGCTCCGTCATTATCTCTGAAGCGTATATTTGCTCTGCGTGCCTGAAAATCTTCAAAGTTTGAGCATGAAGAAATTTCCACATACCGACCATAGCTCGGCATCCAAACCTCAATATCATATGTTTTCGCAGAGGAAAAACCAAGGTCACCCCCGCACAAAAGCACCACGCGATACGGTATTTGCAAAATCTGTAATATGCTTTCCGCGTTTGCCACTAATTTTTCCAGCTCGTCATATGACTCCTCCGGCCGCGTAAATTTAACAAGCTCTACCTTATTAAATTGATGCAGACGTATGAGCCCCTTGGTATCGCGCCCCGCGCTGCCCGCCTCCGCGCGAAAGCACGGTGTATATGCGCAACGATAAATCGGTAATTCGGCGGCATCTATAATTGATTCGCGATACATATTGGTAACAGGCACCTCGGCGGTCGGTATCAGATATAAATCCGTACCCTCAAGGTGGTACATATCGTCAGCGAACTTCGGAAGCTGCCCCGTTCCCTCCATGGATTTTTGGTTTGCCACAAACGGCGGAATTACTTCTGTGTAACCGTTTTTTTCTGTATGTGTGTTAAGCATAAAGTTCATCGCGCCGCGCTCTAACCGCGCGCCCATCCCTTTATAAAACACAAAACGGCTGCCCGCCACCTTAACCCCGATTTCAGGGTCGATAATATCAAGGTCACTGCCAATATCCCAATGTGCCTTAGGCTCAAAATCAAACTTTGTAGGCTCCATAAACTTACGTATTTCTAAATTATCGGTGTCATCCGTTCCCGACGGCACGCTTGCGTCCGGACGATTCGGAATGGTCATCATGCACTTATCAAGCTTCGCCGACATAATTTGCAACGTCGCGTCATAATCCTTGATTTGCGCGGCAAGCTCTTTCATTTCCATCATCGTGGAAGAAACATCCTCCCCGTTTTTTTTCATGACGGGAATTTCTTTAGAGATTCTGTTGCGCGTCGCCTTAAGCTCCTCCACCTTCGTCATTACTCGACGGCGTTCCTCATCAAGCTTCATCACCGCATCAAGCTCAATGTTTTTCCCGCGCTTTTTGAGCGCATCCGCAATTGCCATGAAATTATCACGCAATATTCTTAAATCCAACATTTTCAAACCCTCTTTTATTTATATAAAATATAAAACTATTTAAGTATCATAAAGCATTACACGCTACATTTTCTCCGGTGCTTTTATGCCCAACAGTGCAAGCCCTCTTTTAAGCGTGTTTTTCACCGCGCACGCAAGCGCCGCACGCGCGTTTGTTTTTTGCACGTCTTCATCTATTATTCTGTATTCATAATAATACTTATTAAACGCCTGAGCAAGGTCTATCAAATACCGCGTCACATAAAACGGCTCATTTTTCTCACTTGCCATAAGCAGCATATTCGGAAATGCGTTTAACATCTTCAGCACCGCGAACGCTTCATCATTTAAAAGCGCGCTCATATCCATCCCCGCATCGTTTTTTTCATGCTTGCGCACAACAGACGCGCACCGAGTATGCGTATATTGCACATATGGCCCTGTTTCCCCGTCAAAATTAAGCACGCGGTCAAAAGAAAACGTAATATCCTTTATGCGGCTTTGCGAAAGCGTGGAGAAAATCACCGCGCCGATCCCAATATCGCTTGCGACATTGTCTTTATCCTCAAGCCCGGGGCTTTTTTCTTCAATAATCGCACGCGTTTTTTCCACGGATTTTGTAAGCACATCCTCCAAAAGCACAATTTTACCTTTGCGTGTAGACATTACGCCGTCGTCAAGCGACACCATGCCAAATGCTACGTGCTCGCAACCCGCCGCCCATTCGTGCCCCATTTTTTTCAGCACGGCAAATATCTGTTTGAAATGCAAACTCTGCTGATACGCTACCACGTACAAATTCTTATAAAAATCGTACGTCTTTTTGCGGTATTCCGCCGCCGCCAAGTCACGCGTCGCATACAGCGTCGTGCCATCTGATTTTAATATTATAGCGGGCGGCAGCCCCTCTTCCTCAAGGTGTACAACGTACGCGCCCTCGCTTTTCTCAAGCAAGTTTTTCGCCCGCAGCTCATCTAACACCGCGGGGATTTTGTCGTTATAAAAGCTTTCGCCCGCAAAGCTGTCAAACTGCACGTCAAGCAGTGTATATACACGCTTCGCTTCTTTCAGCGTCAGTTTTTTGAACCACTCAAATATGCGCAGCGCTTCTTCGTCGCCCTCTTCAATCTTTTTAAACCAAGCGCGACCGATGTCATTTAAGCTCTCGTCCTTTTCCGCTTCTTCATGAAAACGCACATAAAGCTTCAGCAGCGCCGATACGGAATCGCGGGCGATTTCCTCATCGTTGCCCCACATTTTGTATGCCGCGATAAGCTTGCCGAACTGCGTACCCCAATCTCCGAGGTGGTTTACGCCCACCACGTTATATCCCAAATATTTATTGATTTTATATAATGCACTGCCGATTGCCGTGCTCGAAAGATGCCCGATATGAAAAGGCTTTGCAATGTTTACGGATGAATAGTCAATTACCACGGTTTTGCCCGCGCCGATGTCGGCGCGTCCCCACGCGTCACCCGCCGCTTGCAGCTCGCGCATCATTTCCCGCGCATAAAATTCTCTGTCGTAAAAGAAATTTACATACCCGCCCAGAGCCTCTGTACGCGACACAAATTCGGGTTTTTCTATTTTTTCCGCAAGCTCTTGCGCTATCATCACAGGCGATTTTCGCAACACTTTTGCCAAACTGAAACACGCAAACGCGGCGTCACCCATTTTAGGATCGGGCGGTGTTTCGAGCAGCTGTTCTGCTTGTGCGGCATCCATTTCCGCCGCTTGTGCAATTTTTTGTGACAGTGCGGTTTTAAGCTCCATTTGTTTTCCTCGCCTTACATTTTAATAACGTCTATAAATATACCATAAAAGCATGGGTTTTTCAATGTGCGGCGCAGTTTTTTCAATTTACACTGCGCGCGGGCAGCTGCACAATTTAAGTTTTGCAGATACATATAATATGGTATAATTAAACTCATAAATCTGTTGGGCTCGTTATTGCATTTTTAATTCTGTATTTCATAGGGGGGCTTTATGAAGCTTGGTTTAAAACGTTTGTTGTTTGTACTGCCGTTTCTTGCGGCGGCAATAATATTTTTGGCGTTATCCGCAAAATGAAACGCATTTTCGGAGTAATGCTCATCGCGTTTTGTCTGACGCTCGTTTCCTGCGCCCCCGCTTGTGAAACGAACGAAAGCTTCGCAATGAATACAATTATCACGCAAACTGTGTACACATCAAACACGCAGGTTATATCTCAAAACAACCAAATTATACGCGATATTGAAAACAAAATGTCCAAAACCATACCCACAAGCGATATTGGGAAGCTCAATCACCGCAGCGGCGAAAATATTGCGATTTCTTCTGAAACGGCGCAAGTTTTGCATTGCGCGCTTATTGCCGCGGCGGACACAGACGGCGCATTTTCGCCCGCGCTCGGCGGGGTGATTGACGCATGGGGGTTCGACACGGAAAACGCGCACGTTCCCGACTCCGCAGAGCTTGAAAAGCTGCTTTCATCGGCTGATTATCGTGCTGTGCAAGAGGCAGCTTATGATGCAAACATCGCCAACGCCGGCGGCGCGCTTATCGACCTCGGCGGCGCGGTTAAGGGCTATGCCCTCGATATGCTTGCCCAAAATCTTTCTGCAAACAACGTATCCTCCGCGATACTTTCATTGGGCGGCAGCATTTACGCCACAGGCAAAAAGCCCGACAACACAAGCTACAAAATAGGCATACGCGACCCATACGCCACAGAAAACGATTATATGGCGGTGATTTCGACGGACGGTGTTTTTGTTTCGACCTCCGGTATTTATGAGCGCGGATTTACGGAAAACGGGAAATATTATCATCATATAATAGACCCTAAGACCGGTTTTCCCGTGGAAAACGGGCTTGCCGCCGTTACAGTAATCGCGGACAGCGGGATTATGTCTGATATTTATTCCACGGCGTTGTTTGTGATGGGCGCGGAGCGCGGGGTTGCGTTTGCGGAAGCACACGGCGCGGACGCACTTTTTTTGACGAGCGACAGACAAATTATAACAACAGCCGGCTTCGCAAAAAAATATGATTTGCAAATAAAAGGGCAGTGGCAGAGCGCGGACAACCGTTGATATATTTTTGTAATGCAGCTTTTACCGCAAAACACGACACAAAATCAGCGTTTGCGGCAAAAAAACGGCGGTATGTGATGCGCCTCAAATCTCAAAATACAGTAGGTTGATATGAAAAAGCTGATTTCCAAAACCGATATTATATTCACTGTCGCAATAGCGGCGGCGGTGCTTTTGATATGGTTTTTTACGTTGCCGCGCGCCGCAGGGCAAGCTGTGGTGTTTCGTCAAAACGGCGAGATTGTCGCGCAAGCGCCGCTTTTTACAGACGCGGATTACACCTTTGACGGGCAATATCATAATGTATTTACCATTAAAAACGGCACTGTCAAAATATCCGAAACCACTTGTCCTAACCATCAATGTCAAAAAACAGGGGTGATTTCACGCGCCGGGCAAAGCATTGTGTGTGCGCCAAACGGCGTCAGCGCGACAATCACGGGAACGGAGGGCGTTGACGGTGTTACAGGATAACAAAACCTCTAAATTCATATTTGCCGCCGTATTATGCGGAATCGCTCTTGCGCTTTCGCTGCTGGACGGCTCGATTTCATCGCTTTTGCCCCTTCCCGGGTTCAAGCTCGGGCTTGCAAACGCGGTTTCGCTTTTCGCGCTTTACTATCTCGGGCTTTCATGGTCCGTACTTATTTGCATCGCGCGTTCATTTTTAACTGCTATGCTTTCCGGTAATATGACTATGCTGTTTTTTTCTCTTGCGGGCGGACTTTTGTCCATAATAATTATGTATGCCCTCAAAAAACATCTCAGCATTATAAAAGTGAGCGTCGTGGGCGGCATAGCGCATAATTTAGCGCAGCTTTCAGTTGCCGCGCTTTTAACCTCCACCCCGCAAATAAGCTATTATCTGCCTATGCTCGTGCTGACGGGTACGCTATGCGGATTTTTTATCGGCGTGCTTTGCTCGCTTGTGTTTACTCGGCTTAAGCTGCCCCGAACCCATAAGGTCAAGGGATAAGGTCAAGACCTCGGGACTCCGCCCCGAACCCCGCAAGACCTCGGAACGCTGTCGCGGATTTCCACAATATCCCCCCG
>JAVXIJ010000099.1:1947-5465 GCA_036648415.1 Christensenella sp. | reverse complement strand
ATGTTGAGGGAACGAACTTTGACATCTGTATTCCAACCGCCAACAGGCAGGAGAATGTAATTGCTTCACACAAAAACGGACGCTGCGTCTATTACGCGGAACGCAATATTGCTCTATGTCCTATGGGAGAAATACTGTATCCCGGATTCTATAAAACAGCCAAAGGACATGGTGTGTTTCACAATTTCAAGGCATGCAAGCACTGCTCCTGCAAATGCGGAAAAGAGACGCGCGGGCGTCGATATGAAGTCCCAATGAAAGCATCAGACTTTTCCAAAACATATGACGATAACAACCTTTTTATGAAACAAGTACGAATTTCACCAGACAAGAATGTCATCAGGCAGCGAAAATCCATTGTCGAGCATCCATTCGGAATATTAAAGCGAAACATGGATTCGGGGTATTGCCTTACCAAAGGAATTGAGCCTGTTACAGGAGAATTTTCCCTTGCTTTTCTAGCATTCAATATGAAACGTGCAATCAATATACTTGGAACCGGGAAAATACTGAATGAACTCCGCGCCTGACATCTCAGGTTCTTCATTCCTTTTATTTTAATTTGCTTATTTGCCCCCTAAAGATTAGGGCTGGGGTTTGATTGACTGTGTTTTGACACAGTCTGGGGCGCGGAGCCCCGAGGTCTTGGGTCTTAAGGGCGGCGGGCGCTTATCCGCCCGCGACAGTGTTTGTTTATACAAAATATTAAAAATTACACATTAAATCTAAACAGCACGACATCACCGTCGCAAATCACATATTCTTTACCTTCTTGGCGCACGAGCCCTTTTTCCTTGGCAAGCTGCATATCCCCGCCGCACACATTTTTCAATGTATCAAACGCGACAATTTCCGCTTTAATAAAGCCGCGCTCAAAATCACTGTGGATTTTACCCGCCGCCTGCGGTGCTTTTGTGCCTTTTTCAATTGTCCATGCGCGCACCTCTTTTTCGCCTGCCGTAAGATAACTTATAAGCCCCAACAGCGAATAAGATTTCTTGATTAGCTTGGAAAGCCCCGATTCACCTATTCCGAGCTCTTCAATAAACAGCTCTTTTTCCTCATCCTCCATGCCCGCAAGGTCCTCTTCAATTTTCGCAGAAACAGTCACCACCTCGCTGTTATGCTCGCGCGCATAATCAAACAGCGGCACAAGCGCGGGCGCGTCATTTTCGCCCACCTGCTCTTCTGCGATGTTCCCCACGTAGATAATAGGCTTATCCGTCAGCAAAAACATAGAGTGCATAATCTCCGCATGCTCTTCATTAAATTCAATATCGCGCGCAAAATTACCATGCTCGAGCTCGCTCATCAGTTTATTGCAAACATCCGCCTCTGCCGCGAACTTTTTATCCCCTGTTTTTTGCATTTTAACGGCTTTGTCGCGCCGTTTTTCGATTGTTTCCATATCTGCAAAAATCAGCTCGTAATTTATGGTTGTGACATCCCTCAGCGCGTCAATACTGCCGTCAACGTGCGTGATATTGTCGTCTTCAAAGCAGCGCACCACCTCAATAATCGCGTCTACCTCGCGTATATGCGACAAAAATTTGTTTCCCAGTCCCTCGCCCTTGCTTGCGCCCTTTACAAGCCCCGCAATATCCACAAACTCAATTTGTGCGGGTGTGAATTTTTGCGGATGATAAATCTCCGCTAAATAATCCATGCGCGAATCCGGCACGGAAACTATACCGTAATTTGGCTCAATCGTGCAAAACGGATAATTGGCACTTTGTGCGCCCGCCTGCGTGAGTGCGTTAAAAAGCGTGCTTTTACCGACGTTTGGCAATCCGACAACTCCTAATTTCATGTGTTACTCCTTAAATGTAATACTCATATTATTTTGTGTGTTGTACCTAAACCCTTTTGCTGCTTAATACAACTATTTTATTATAATGGTTCGGCTGCTTATTCGCAAGCGCGGTTGTTAAAAACACTGTCATCTGATATAATAATTGTGTTGAGAGCGTAATGTATTTTCCACGCTTTTATATGTACTTATATGTTACTTGCAAAGGAGAGAGAATCATGAGTTTTTGGGATACAATCATCTTAGGTGCAGTACAGGGTTTCACAGAGTTTTTACCCGTTTCAAGCTCAGGACACCTTAATTTACTGCAAGCACTTTTAGGTCTTGGAGAGGTGCCGATTTTTTATGATGTGATGCTGCACGTGGGCACGCTTGTAGCGGTATTTATAGTGCTGTGGGCGGAAATCACGGCAATGCTCAGGCATCCTGTGAAAAATAAATTAGGGATGCTGATTTTGGCAACAGTTCCCGCTGTTATAGTTACTCTTGTTGCGCAAAAAGTTTTCCCGACCGTATTTGCGGATGTGCTTAACGGAAAATATTTAGCATTTGGGTTTTATGCCACCACAATTGTGCTGGTGCTGTGCGAAGTAATTGCGCGGCGCATAGAGCATAAAAAAACCATACGGCTTCCGCAGGCTATGACAATGGGCTTAATGCAGGCGGCGGCGATTATCCCCGGGCTGTCACGCTCCGGCTCTACCATTGCGGGCGGGTTGTTTTCGGGTGTGAGCCGTGAAAAAGCGGCAAAATTCGCATTTTTGATGTCTATTCCCGCGATATTAGGCGGTGTGGTTTTCGGTGTAAAGGATTTAGCCGAAACAGGGATGGGCGATGTATCTGTGCCGGCGGTTATTATAGGCACGGCGGTGGCGGCGGTGTGCGGCGTTATCGCAATCAAATTCATGCTGAAGCTGATAACCAAATATAAGCTTTACGGTTTTGCAATCTACACTGCGGTAATCGGCACAATAGTGCTGATTGAATCCATTGTCGCAGGACAGCTGTTTGCTAATCCGTTTATGTAAATAAAATTATTATCTCGCAACAACCGTTAAAGGGGTTACCGCAGATGAAAAAGAACACGTTAGCGCGTACAAACATAATAATCTGTCTGATTATATTGATAGGCTTTGTTGTTACGTCCGTAATAAGCTACCGTTCCAATGTCAGCATTTACGAAAATGACGCGCAGCAGGTATCTACACTTGCAACGGACAGCATTTATAACGAGCTCACTTCTGTGTTTGCGCAACCCGTAAATGTATCGCTCACCATGGCAAACGACACACTTCTCAAGGACTTTTTGTCGGCGGAAGAACGCAAGCTCACCGACGAAACGTATTTAGCGGAAATGCAAAAATATTTATCTGCTTATCGCGGTAAATATTCTTATGATTCTGTGTTTTTAGTATCCTGCGCTACCAACCGTTATTACCACTACAACGGGCTTGACAGGGTGCTTTCCACGGATAATGCGGAGGATGTGTGGTATTATGATTTTCTGAAAAGCGATGATGAATATTCCATAAATGTTGACAACGACCAAGCAAGCGGCAACACCATAACCGTGTTTGTAAATTGTAAAATCAAAAGCGCCGAAGGCAAAACAATGGGCGTAGTAGGTGTGGGGCTAAAGGTGGATTCCTTGCAGGCTATGCTCAAAAGCTATGAAGACAACTATGATGTAAGCGCGTATTTAGTGGAC
>JAVXIJ010000099.1:0-1847 GCA_036648415.1 Christensenella sp. | reverse complement strand
AAGAAGATTATTGAGCTTACCGTTTCGCAGGAGCTTGAATATCAACAGCTTTTGCATGAAACCACGCACGGGCTGTATGACAGCATATACGAGATAGATATTACACGCAACCGCGCGGGCGGCGACGGTACGCGGCAATATTTTGAAAGCCTCGGGCTCAGCGGCGACACCCCATATGACAGCGCGCTTAAGCTGATTGCCGATACGCAGGTCAAAGTTGAGTATATCAAGGGTTATCTTGATACATTCCTGCCTGAAAATGTACTTGCTTCATATAACAGCGGAATAACCAATTTGAATTATGATTTGATGATTGCGACAGACGGCGTGCATTACCATTGGATGCGCATAATCGGACGTATTTTCTTTTGGGATACAGATAAATCGGTGCGGATGATTACCTATCACGAGAATATCGACGAGGAAAAGCGACAGGAATTTTTACTTCTTGAAAGCTCTCAAAGAGATTCTATGACTTCATTATACAACAAACGCACAACGGAAGAGCTTATTGAAAATGTGCTGAAAGAGGACCTTGACACAGGTGCTCGCCGTGCATTTTTAATGTTTGATATTGACAACTTTAAAAGTGTAAACGACAGCATGGGGCACAATTTCGGCGATCATGTGATTTGCGAAATCGCCGCTGAAATCAAATCTCAATTCCGCGAAAGTGACATTGTAGGGCGTATCGGCGGTGACGAATTTGTGGTGCTGGTAATGGAATTTGACAGCAGCGGGGAGCTCCAAGGAAAATTGGATCGGTTATGCGCGCGGCTCAGCGCCAAAGATGTAGGAATAGGGCAGGAATACCATATTTCTTGCAGTATCGGCATAGCTTTTTCACCAAAGCACGGCACGGTATATTCCGAGCTTTATGAGCACGCCGACCAAGCGCTTTATTATGCCAAAGCGCACGGCAAAAATTCTTATTCGATTTACGGCGATAACATTGACGACAATGCTTCATACGTCGGACAACGCGATATTGAAGTGCTTATCAACGCCGCCACAGACGGCATCGCAAAATATGCGTATATGCCCGACATCAAGCTGTTGTATTTTAATAAACGTTATGCGGAGCTTACGGGAATGCCCTCGCAGATTTTATCTGCAACAGATTATCATCCGTTAGAGCGCGTTCATCCCGAGGATGTATCTAAACTTTTGGCGGCGATAAACACGGCAAAAGAGCAAAAAAGTATGTTCACCGTAACTTTCCGTATGCAGCACCATGACGGTTACTATTTCCATGTAACGCAGCGCGGTATATTTATAGGCGAATTGTATAAAAATAAATATCCTATTTATTACGTAACATACATAAAGCGCATGTCTCAAGATGACGAACCGCGGGAATAGGCATATCTTAGCGGTGTGAACGTGAAATTTAAGCACGAAAAATTTTCATTACCGCACGCAAATATAAACATATATCTTCGCCGCAGCGTCCTTTCCCCTAAAAAGGACTTGTTACATAATGGTTTTTGTGATAAAATTATTAACGCTGTAATGTATGGAGCAGTGGCTGAGCTGGCTTAAGGCGCACGATTGGAAATCGTGTGAGCGTTAATAGCGCTCCGGAGGTTCAAATCCTCTCTGCTCCGCCAATGTGACGCTGAACCCAATTTCGTAAGATAGGGTTCAGCGTTTTTTGTTGCATGTTCGCAGCAGCATTAAAATGTTTAAATTCATAACCGCAATGAGCTGTATATAATATGTAACTCATATATTTTTTATTAGAAATGCGGAGCATTTCTTTAGGGTCAAGGGAGCTTGCTCCCTTGCGGGGTTCGTCGCGCAGCATGCAGCTTTTACCAAAAATTTTCAATCAAAAAGCTGTAGGG
>JAVXIJ010000098.1:0-5562 GCA_036648415.1 Christensenella sp. | reverse complement strand
TTCGCGCCCGCCGCCGCAAGCACCTGCATACATTCGCTGATTGTTACCCCTGTTGTATATACATCATCCAAAAGCAATATGTTTTTTTCGCATACATCCACACCGCTTTCAAGCGCAAACGCGCCATGCACATTTTGCCAACGTTCCCGCGCATTCAGCTTATACTGCGGCTTTGTATCACGCGTGCGCACCAAAAGCCTTTCGCACGGCACACCTGTAAGCACGCTCAAATAATACGCAACCATTTCCGTTTGGTCAAACCCGCGCACCTTTAAACGCTTTTCATGTATAGGCACAAATGTTATCAAATCCGCACCTATCTCAAAATCATCCAGCACCTCCGCCATGCGCTGTGCAATAAAAGGCGCTAAACGCGGCGTATCATTATATTTATATCTGTGAATAAGCGAGCGCACCACGCCCTCATAACGGTATGCAAACAAAATCCCCTCTGCAAAACCCTCCGCGTTCCTAAGCGTTTTTTCCTCCCGCGCACAGCTGTCGCACACAAGCGTTCCGGCGCTGATTTCCCGCCCGCAATACACGCACTTCTTGTCCGCACACAGCATTTCCTGCAAAAATTTATTCGCCATTTTGTGTCAACCTGTCAAGATACCTAAGCTCGCGCTTTAGCACGGTTAAACGCTTACCCTGCCACACATTTGAAATCATATGCTGAAATGTGCGCATATTCCCCGCTATAAGCACCTTTTTCTTTGCGCGCGTCACACCCGTATACAGCAAATTTCTCGTCAAAAACGGCTGTGCGCCGTACATCATAGGCATAAGTATCACGTCAAATTCGCTGCCCTGCGATTTATGAATAGTGTAAGCATACGCACCGTCAAGCTCGCTCAGCGCCATTGTTTCATATTCGCAACGCTTCATATCCTCAAAAAGCACCGTGACCGTTCCCGCGCCGATCCCCGCAACATTGCCAATATCGCCGTTAAACACACCCTCGCCCTGCAAAAGTGCGCTGTCATCTCGCCACTCACGCGCATAATTATTTTTAATCTGCATTACGCGGTCGCCCACACGGAAAACTCTGTCGCCGAAAACCACCTCTGCCTTGCCCGCGCTCTGCCTGTTCACGCGCTCGCGAATCGCGGAATTAAGCACCACCGTTCCAAGCTCCGTACGCTTTATAGGCGCTATAAGCTGTACATCCGAGCCCTCCTCTTTGTATTTTTCATATTGCGAAACAAGCGCGTCACGCACCTCTTCCTGCGTTTCACATTCTAAAAATTCAAAGGTGTCGTCAAGCTCTGCCGGCACTTTCCCATGCAAAATATCGTATGCCGCATCCGCAATGCCGCCCGCATTACGAAAACGGTGCGTAAGCTTTACACACGGAACGACCTCCGACTCTATACAGTCGCGCATCACGTTCCCGGGGCCGACAGAGGGGAGCTGGTCGGCATCCCCCACCAACACAAGCCGCGCGCCCGCGGGCAACGCCTTTAGCAAATTATGGAACAAATATATGTCCAGCATAGATACTTCATCCACAATAACCGCATCCGTTTCAAGCGGGTTTTTTTCATCTCTGCGAAAACAGCAGTTGTATTCATCCTCATCATAAGAATATTCAAGCAAACGGTGCAATGTCGCCGCCGCCACACCCGTCGCCTCCTGCATACGCTTTGCCGCCCGCCCCGTGGGTGCCGCCAGCTTACAAGTTACGCCCATCCCGCCGAAAATATTCAGCACCGCTTTTAATATAGTTGTCTTGCCCGTCCCGGGTCCGCCTGTAATAATACACACGCGGTTTTCTATCGCCGCCGCCACCGCACGTTCCTGTTCATCCGTAAGCGCATATTCCTCACTTTGTTTTTTAAGCAAACGCTCAAGACTCGCAACACTTTTCGGTGCAGAAGTCTTCACAAGTGCGCACATCTCCGCCGCGCATCGCGTTTCCGCCGTATATGCAGACTTCAAAAACACCGCCTGCACCTGAGGATAATACTTTTTCAGCACCACGTCCTTTGCAAGCACCAGCGCCAACAGCGCCCTATTAACCTCCGCTTCCGCAACTCCGAGGTTTTTCGCCACATGAGGTATAAGCTGTGCGCGCCGCACATATGTGCTGCCCTGCGCAAGCACCTTATTCAGCACATTTAATATCCCGTTTTTGATACGAAAAGGTGAATCCGTGCCAATGCCGATTTTAAGCGCAATTTTATCCGCCGTCAAAAAATCTATGCCGCGTATATGCGCAATCAGCACATACGGATTTTCACGCACAATGCGCACCGCTTCCTCGCCAAGTGCCGTAACCGCCGCCGTCGCCTGCCGCGCGCTTAAACCCATCCCCATTAAATCCGAATAAATATACTTTTTTCTGGCATATTCCTTCATTGCGCCGTGCACACTGTCCGCAAGTCTGCGCGAAACCCCGCGCACCCGCGCAAGCTCCCTGTGGTCGTTTTCTATTACATCAAAAGTGTTCTCGCCAAATTCATCAACTATACGCTGCGCAAGCACCTCACCCAACCCTCTGATAAATCCGCCCGACAAAAACAACGCAATATCGTTGGCGTCACGCGGTAAATCGCTTTCATATGCGGTTACCGCAAACTGCATACCGTATTTCGGATGTGCTTTAAACGCACCAAAAAAGCGCGTGCGTTCCCCGGGCTTTAATTCAGGCATATTGCCCACCACAACAGTGGGCTCATCCGCCTCAATTTCCGCCACGGTATAACCGTCCGCGCTTTCATATATAATACTTATTACTGTGCCTGTCAGCTCTTCATTCAAATTTCTTTTTTGATTGCCTCTACCATATCAAGCTGCTCCCACGGCAAATTCAGGTCTTCTCTTCCAAAATGACCGTATGCCGCTGTCTGTCTGTAAATCGGACGTCTAAGCTGTAATTTTTCAATAATCGCTTTAGGCCGTAAATCAAACAGCTTTGTAATGATGTCCGCGATTTCCGTGCTGTGTTTTTTGCCTGTGCGGAAAGTTTCCACAAACACCGAAACCGGACGCGCAACGCCGATAGCGTATGCAAGCTGAATTTCGCATCTGTCTGCAAGCCCTGCCGCAACAACGTTCTTTGCCACATAACGCGCCGCATATGCAGCACTTCTGTCAACCTTTGACGGATCCTTGCCCGAAAACGCGCCGCCGCCGTGACGGCCCATTCCGCCGTAGGTGTCCACGATAATTTTGCGTCCTGTAAGACCGCTGTCCCCTTTAGGTCCGCCGATTACGAAACGCCCTGTCGGGTTTACATAAATTTTGGTGTCCTCGTCTATCATATCAGCGGGAATCATCGGAGTGATTACCTGCTCAATCATATCTTTTCTGATTTGCGCCTGTGTCGCCTCCGGGTCATGCTGTGTAGAAAGCACGATCGCGTCTACACGGAAAGGCTTCCAATTTTCATCATATTCCACAGTAACCTGTGATTTGCCGTCCGGACGCAAATACTCCAACGAACCGTTTTTGCGCACCTCTGCCAAACGTCTTGCAAGCTTATGCGCAAGATAAATCGGCATAGGCATATACTCGGGTGTTTCGTTGCACGCATAGCCAAACATCATTCCTTGGTCGCCCGCTCCGTTTTCCGCATCGTCTTGATTATCACGCGTTTCCAGCGCTTTATCCACGCCCATAGCAATGTCCGGTGACTGTTCATCAATAGATGTTATAACGCCGCAGGTTTCTCCGTCAAAACCATACTCTGCTTTATCAAAACCTATATCCTTGATTGTTTCACGCGCAATTTTCGCAATGTCTACATACGCATTTGTTGTAATTTCACCCATTACGAGCACAAGCCCTGTATTAACCGCAGTTTCACACGCCACGCGCGCGTTTGGGTCTTGCTCTAAAATCGCATCCAACACTGAATCCGAAATCTGATCGCAGACCTTATCCGGATGTCCTTCCGTAACCGACTCCGAAGTAAATAATCTTCTCATTTCTTTCCTCCATTTTATAAATATACACTGTTGCACACATAATTATGCGTTAATTCACTAATTAACAATTATATCAAATCTTTTCACGGTTTTCAACCTAAAAAGCAACGGTAATGCGGTTTTTTATGCCCAAAGCGCCATCCCGGGAAAGAAAATCCCCGAAAAGAGCAACATGAGCAAACCCGCAACTGCATTTCCCAATATTATTACAGGAATTGCCTTTAACGGCTTAAGATTCAGCATACTCGCAAGCAGCGAGCCCGTCCAAACTCCCGTCCCCGGAAGCGGGATAGCCACAAAAATGAAAACCCCCAAATAGCCATATTTCTCAATGCCGCCCTTGTGCTTTTCCACCTTGCCAAGCAGCCAATTAGCAAATTTATTAAAGAACTTCACCTTGCTTTTGCTCATCCAAGATATTATCTTCTCTATAAAGAAAACAATGAAGAAAACGGGAATACAAGACCCCAATAAAGCAATAAAATAAAGCGTCCACGTCGAAATTCCCGCCGCCGCGCCCGTAAGTATTGCGCCCTTCAGTTCCCAAATCGGTAGCATGGAAGTCAAAAAAATCGTCCAATATGTTGCCGTTGATACCATATATATCTCCTTCATCTTTACAAAATACGTTCTTACAATCATACTGTATATATGATATAATTTCAACAAAAACAACAGTTTATTTGTAAACAATTAACTATTAAGGAATACTATGAAAAAAATATTAGGCGCTATGCGGCGCGCGGACGAACGTTTTAAGATGATCGGCAAAGGCGACAAAATCGCCGTCGGGCTGTCGGGCGGCAAAGATTCCATGCTTTTGCTTTACGCTTTACAGCTTTACCAAAGATACAGCAAAAATGATTTTGAGCTTTCGGCAATTACCGTTGACCTTGGCTTTGGCAACTATGATACGGACGTAATGCAAAAATATGCCGACGATTTGCACCTGCCTTTATATATAATGAAAACAGATATTTCTGAGATTGTTTTTGATATTCGCAAAGAAAAAAATCCTTGTGCGCTGTGCGCCAAAATGCGCAAGGGCGTGCTTTATGAAAAAGCAAAAGCGCTCGGCTGTAACAAAGCGGCATTTGCGCACCATGGTGATGATGTCACCGAAACCCTGCTTATGAGCCTAATGTATGAGGGGCGCATGAACACCTTTGCACCTAAAGCATACCTCACGCGCAGTGATATTACACTCATTCGTCCGTTTGTTTTTTTGCGTGAAAAGGATATTGCCTCCACCGTGTCAGAGCTTAATATCCCCATTGCCAAAAATCCCTGCCCCGTGAGCTTTTCTACAAAACGTGAGCAAACAAAAGAGCTTGTGCGTCATCTGGATTCACTTTGCCCCGATGCCTCAAAGCATATTTTAGGCGCAATCGGCAACACGGAAACCTATCATCTTTGGGATAAAAATTGGGATTTCTGATAAGTAAAACCGCTCCCGCTGCCCTTAAGACCTTGGCGCTCCGCCACAACAGCCTTTGTAGGGGCGACATCCGCCCGAAGCCCTACCCCCTGCCTTTGTAGGGGCGACATCCGCCCGCGACCCTAAGATAAAACCTCAGGGCTCTGCCCTACAGCTTTTTGATTGAAAATTTTTGGTAAAAGCTGCATGCTG
>JAVXIJ010000097.1:0-5608 GCA_036648415.1 Christensenella sp. | reverse complement strand
CTGACTTTAGGGCTTGTGAAAATTACGGCCCTGTGTATAAATAATTTTTTCTTCCTGTTGTTTTAAGAATATGTTACACAGCAAAATCGCCGTTGCAGCTTAAATTGCAACGGCGATTTTGTATTTAGTACGAGTTTTTAGGAATTCGGAAGTACAGTTTATAAATGCGCTTACTGCGATGCCGTATTTTTTGATGTATTACATTTTAATAGGCATCCATTTGCTGCTGTCATGTATAGTTTTTTTGATTTTTGACCATGGCTGTGTGACGGAAACACCGCCGCTTTTTATAGGTTTATACCAAACGCCCTCTTCATGGTCATAGACAAGGCTTGTAAACCAACCATCACCGTCTGTAGGCTTTGCAAAAATTGTGACTTCTGCTGTATTTGCTGTTTTATTGACGTTTATGAAAGGCTGGATATACATAGGCGCTTTCATATTATTAGCCTCAAGAAAAGCAGCCGGAAGCTGCGGCCAAGTTCCGCCGTAATACATTTTTGATAATGCCTTGCGAAAATCGCTGTTGTTGCCCCAACCCGCGAGGGCTTGCTGTTCCTTCGGAGGGAGGGTTATATATAAATCATATAAATCAAGCATTTGGTCATACATAGTTGCAGGAAGCAGTGTAGTGCTGTCTATGGGATGTTCGCTGTCGTCCTTGTGCAAAGAGCACAGTATGAAGCTGCTTCCGGCTGCCGAAAGCCCGGTATATGCACCGCCAAAGGGACAGGTAAGTTTTTCTTTTTTAAGAAAAGCAGATAAACGGTAGTTGGGATTATTCACGGTTTCTGACGCAAACTGCGTAAGAACTGTGTCGCGGTAATTAACGCAGGTGCTGTTTTCAGAGTCTTTTGCAACTGATATAAGTGAAGGAACAAGAAGCGAAACCAGAATAGCAATAATCGCAATTACGATAATGAGCTCAATCAGTGTAAATCCTTTTTTATGTTTATTGGTGTGTGCTTTCATAATATATCCTTTTTGAACGAATGGAGAATGGTGCTGTGACGTGGTGGAAATAACAGTGCTTGGTTCGAGCTTTCCACCAAAAGTTCGGATGTGCACTATATGGTGGAGCATAGGAGATTCGAACTCCTGACCCCCACAATGCCATTGTGGTGCGCTACCAACTGCGCTAATGCCCCATAGTGTTATTATAAGGATTATATCATATGGACATAATATTGTAAATGTGTTTACAAACATGGAAAAGAGATGATTTATTATAAATATGAACGATATTTCATGTAATATTCAAACTCAATTCATACTGGGCGAGTATTATGGTATAATAACGGCAAAGATATGCGTGGGGAGATGATGTAATGGGCGGATTTGTGGAAGCAAAAGATATATATAAAAGGTACCGTATGGGTGAGGTAACCATAACCGCATCAAATGGTGTGTCCTTTGAAATAGAGCAGGGCGAATTTGCTGTAATTGTCGGTTCGTCAGGTGCGGGCAAAACAACTATGCTGAATATACTCGGCGGTATGGATAATTGTGATGATGGAATATTGATGGTGGACGGAAAAAAAGTCAGTGAATATTCACCAAAGCAGTTGACGGAGTATCGACGGTTTGATATTGGCTTTGTGTTTCAGTTTTACAATTTAGTGCAAAACTTGACTGCTAAGGAAAATGTGGAGCTTGCAACGCAGATTTGCAATGAGCCGCTGGACGCCGAAACTGTGCTGCGTGAGGTGGGGCTCGGAGAACGTCTTGATAATTTTCCGGCGCAGCTTTCGGGTGGGGAGCAGCAGCGTGTTTCCATTGCGCGTGCGCTTGCCAAAAATCCAAAGCTTTTATTGTGTGATGAGCCGACGGGTGCGCTTGATTCGGATACCGGCAAAACTATATTAAAGCTATTGCAGGATACTTGCAGAACTAAAAACATGACAGTAGTGGTGGTTACACATAATCATGCAATAACGCCTATGGCGGACAGAATTATTAAAATGAAAAACAGCAAGGTATCAGAGATTAAGCTGAATGAACATCCAATGCCTGTTGAGGAAATAGAGTGGTAAGCAGATGAAGTCTAATCTAATTAAGGAAACGCTGCGCGAAATATGGCGAAGCCGCAATCGCTTTTTTTCTATATTAGGGATTGTGGCTCTTGGTATTGCCTTTTTTGTCGGAATTAAGGTGAGCTGTCCTGATATGAAGCTTACCATGCAAACCTATTATGAGAATACAAATTTGGCGGATATACATCTTATGTCCACCTATGGGTTTAATGAAAACGATATAAAAGCGGTAGAAAACGAGCAAGGAATACGCGGGATTATGCCTGCATATTCAACAGATGCCTTTGTTGATACGGGGGAGCGCGCAGACACCATTATTAAAGTGCTTTCTTACGATGCGGGCACGGCAAAGGGCGGCGCGGATGATCTTAACCGACCTGTATTAAAAGACGGAAGAATGCCTGAAAACGCGGGGGAATGCGTGGTAGAGAAAAACATTCATTCACCTAAAGAGTTTCAGCTCGGTAATCAAATCAAGCTGCTTGCGGGCAAAGAAGACGAGGATATAAAAGATACGTTGGCGGAGGACACTTACACAATAGTAGGCATTGTGGAGTCTTCTTCATTTATTTCATTTGACCGCGGAAAAACAAAAATAGGTGACGGCGAAGTTGACGCGTTTATGATGATTCCTGCTAATGATTTTGTGCTTGATGTATACACAGATGTTTATTTGACGCTTGATTCCACAAAAGGGCTGTCGCCGTTTGAGCAGCCGTATAAAGACGCGGTAGCGGCGGCGGTGGATGAGTTTGATGTGGTGGCAGACACGCGTGAGGTTGCGCGCTATGATGAGATTATGGCGGAAGCACAGGTGAAGATTGATGACGCAAAGACGGAGCTTGCGGACGGGGAACAGACGCAAAAAACAGAGCTTGCGGATGCGGATAAAAAGATAAATGACGCACAAAAAGAACTCACTGACGGCAGAGCAACGCTTAGCGAAAAACAAAACGAATATGATACGCAAATTGCAGCGGCACAAAAGAAAATAGATGATGGGCGCAGTGCGGCGCGTGAGGGCGAGGAGCAGTATAGCGCGGGGTACGCGGCATATGAAAGCGGGCTTGCGGAATATGAAGCACAAAAACCGACGGCAGAGGCGCAGCTTGAGCAATACAGCGCACAGGCGGCGGCGCTTACAAAGCAAATAGCGGACGGTGAAAAACAAATAGGAGATGCACGCGCGCTTGTCGGCGGCATAACCGGTGTGATAAGCGGGTTTGAGCATACATATGTGCCCGATATTGCTTATTTGCCGCCCGAGGTGACGGCGGTAATTAACGCGTCAGCGTCTTTGGACGGCATGCTCCCTACGGGAACGCCGAGCATTGCGACGATGCTGCAGACTTATGTGACGACCGATCCCGCTGCTGCGCCAATGCAAAAGGCTACATTAAAGGCACAGCTTGATAAAATGACGTCGGGGATTTCGGCGGCGTTGGACAGCAAGGAAAAAGAGTTAGTGCCCGCAAGAGCGGGGCTTGCACAGTTAGAGCAGGGAATAGCGGACGGACGCGCACAGCTTGACGCGGCAGGAACGACACTTACGGACAGTAAAAAACAGCTGGATGATTCACGCGCACAGCTTGACGCGGCGAAAAATGAGCTGGCGGCGGGGCAGGCAGAGCTTAACAAACAGAAAAAAACAGGAGCGCAGGCGCTTGCGGACGCAGAACAGAAATTAGTTGACGGTGAGGCAGAACTTGCGCAGGCGCGCATTGATTATGCGGACGGTAAGGCGGAGTCGGATAAAAAAATCGCGGATGCCAAAACGCAAATTGCGGATGCGGAAAAAGAGCTTGCGGATCTTAAAACGCCTGTGTGGTATGTGTGGGACCGCGATAACAACCCGGGATATGCGAGTTATCAGGATGATGCAGAGAAAGTAGACTCAATCGCTCAGGTATTCCCGTTGTTCTTTATACTCGTGGCGGCGTTGGTATGTCTTACGACTATGACGCGCATGGTAGAAGAACAGCGCACGCAAATAGGTACATTAAAGGCGCTTGGTTACAGCAGCAGATCTATTATGGCGAAATATTTGTGGTATGCAATTTTAGCGAGCGTGATAGGCAGTGCAATAGGACTGTTAATAGGCTTCCAAGTATTTCCGAATGTTATCATAAATGCGTACAGTATACGTTACTTTATGCCGGCGCCCATGATGCCTTTCCGTTGGGATTATGCGCTGTTGTGCACATCGGTGGCGATTGCCTGCACAGGTTTTTCGGCGTGGGCGGCAGGATATAACGAACTCAGGGAACAGCCGGCGCAGCTTATGCGCCCGAAATCTCCGCCGTCAGGTAAGCGTATCGTGTTGGAAAAATGGACGGGATTTTGGAGTAAGCTGAGCTTTACAACTAAGGTTACAATCCGAAATCTGTTTAGATACAAAAAACGCGTAATGATGACGGTGATCGGTATAGCAGGTTGCACCGCTCTTATGCTTACAGGCTTTGGGCTTCAGTATTCCATCGGTGTCATTGTAAATAAGCAGTTTGATGAGATTTTTGTGTACGACGCAATGGGTTCTTTGGATGATGATGCAACGAGCGAGGACATTGCGAAGATTGATAAAATGATAGCGCAAACCGAGGGCGTAAAAGACAGCATGATGATTGGCTATCAAGGAATGGATGCTATTTCGGGCGATAATAAAATGGATATGAGTACCTTTGTGCCGCAGCACGCGGAGCAGATGGGATCGTTTATTGATTTGCGTACGCGTGAACAGCATACGCCGCTTAAGCTTACAAATGACGGCGCGATAATAAATGAAAAGCTGTCTAAGCTTTTAAAGTTAAAAACAGGGGATACATTTACACTTAAGGATGCGGACGGCAAAACGGCGCAGGCAAAGGTTCATGGCATAACGGAAAATTATACCATGAACTATGCCTATATGACGCCGGAGTATTATAATCAGATTTTCGGAAAAGAAGCGCGCATGAATACATTTATGCTGAACGCGCAGGAGGGCATGGATGTAGGAACGCTCAGCGAAACGCTTTTAGGGTATGACCATATTCAGGGAATATCGCTTGCCGAGAGCACGGTATCACAGTTTGGCGACATCGTGAACAGCTTGGGCAGCATTGTGCTTGTGCTTATTGTTTCTGCGGGGCTGTTGGCTTTCATTGTGATGTACAATTTGGTTAATATCAACGTGACAGAGCGTATGCGCGAGCTTGCGACAATCAAGGTGCTCGGGTTTTATGATAAGGAAGTATCTGCATATATTTACAGGGAAAACACGGCTTCGGCGGTATTGGGTATGCTTGCGGGGCTTGTCGCGGGGATTTTTCTGGAGCATTTTGTAATTTCCACGGCGGAAGTGGATATTGTAATGTTTGCACCGGAAATACCCTTTACGGCGTTTTTGTATTCGGGCATACTCACCATGGTGTTTGCGTTTATAGTGAATTTTGTATTGCACTTTAAGCTTAAAAAGATAAACATGGTGGAATCTATGAAGTCGATTGAGTGAAAAACATATTACTTTTTTTGCAGTATTACTTGCAAATGAGAGAATATACGTGTATAGTCACACAGTACGTTGCTTTCGGGCGCGT
>JAVXIJ010000096.1:0-5679 GCA_036648415.1 Christensenella sp. | reverse complement strand
TTCCCCGCAAGCGGTGTCGCATAAGACGAACCAAATCCCGCGCCCTCACCTATTACGGCAATCGCCAAAGGATGTGCAGAATCTTCCAAAAATCCTACAAACCACGAATGATTCTTGATCTGCCCCTCCTCCGTATATTCCGCCGTGCCTGTCTTACCGCAAACCGTAACTCCGTCCACATTCGCTTTGCTCGCCGTACCGTCCGTAACCGCACCGCGCATCAAATCCACTATCTGCGCCGCCGTATCCTGCGGCATAATCTGCTTAAATTCAGTAGGATGATAATTAAAAGAGCTCTGTCCGCCGTACTTTACATCCTTTAAAGTATTAGGCTGCATAATCACGCCGCCGTTTGCCACGCCCGCCGAAATCATCGCATTGTGCATAGGCGTTATAAGGTCCTTATACTGCCCTATTCCGCCCCACGCGAGATCTCCTTTATTCCCCGATACATCAAATTTGCTGTTGTATAATGTAAAATCAGGAAACTTAAAATTATAGTTATATGCAAATTTGCCGGCGGTATCAAGCATCCTTGCGTCCCCGAGCTCCACCGCCAATTCCCCAAAATACACGTTGCATGACTGCTCAAACGCCGATTTTAAATCCATATGCCCGTGCCCGCCCTCTTTTGGGCAGGTAATATTTTGTCCCTCAATAATCGCGCTTTGTGCGCAATCGGTTTCCAAATCCGTAACACCGTTCTCTATTGCCGCCGCCGTTGTAAGAATTTTCATTGTCGAACCGGGGGGGTAAAGCCCCTGCGTCACGCGATTTATAAACTTAGCACCCGTTTCGTCCGTGTCCTCTTTTGCCGTATACGGGTCAAATGTCGGCTTAGAAACGCTCGCCAGCACCTCCCCCGTTTCATAGTTTAAAAGCACCACAGCTCCCGGTTCGGGCTTCATATTATCATATATATATTCACTCAAATTCGCGTCAATTGTAAGATACACATCCCCGCCATGCTGCCCGCTTTGCGCACTATTGAGCTTGTCCGCCACATTTTGGTCATAGCCGTACAAATACTTGGCAAAAAGCGTTTCCGCGCCCAAAGATTTCCCGTAAATATCGCCTACTATATGGCTTACCGAACGGCGCATATCCTCGCCCTCCGCATATTTGCGCTCACCGTTTTCCGTGTACGCAAGCGGCACACCGTTGCGGTCATATATTGCGCCCGCGTTTTCAATGTTTTTAGATGCGGATATACGCGGATTATACGGCGTCGTAAACCACTGATCCCCATACACTACCGTAGAATACAGCAAATAAGAGCCCAAAAGCACAAATAAGCAGCAAAAAATCACGAGCATTACGCGCATATTGTTTTTGATATTAAGCGTTTTTTTCATGCCACGCCGCCCCCCATTTCTTCCAGCTCCGCTTCCTCGTGCTCGCCGTTTTTGAGCGCCACGCCCTCTATGATACCAAGCTGCATCATCGCAGAAAGCATAGAGCTTCCTCCCGCGCTTACAAACGGCATTGTAATGCCCGTCAGCGGTATCAATTTAATTACTCCGCCGATTATGATAAAGCTTTGCAAAGAAAGCATTGCCGTCGCGCCAAACACAAGCAGCTTGTCAAATTTGGTGCGCGCGTCCATCGCTATAAGTACTCCCCTGATAATGAAAACAAGATAAAGCGCAATAACGCCGATACCTATTATTATGCCGAATTCCTCACAAATCGCCGCAAAAATATAATCGGAAGTCCCGACAGGTATTACATCGGGCATCCCCAACCCAAGCCCCGTGCCCAAAAGCCCGCCGCTCGCAATCGCAAGCAGCCCCTGCACAATTTGATAGCCCTTGTCGTTATAAGTTGCCCATGGGTCCTGCCATACCTCCACGCGCGTTTTCACGTGGTCAAATGCTTGATAGCTCAAAAACGCGCCGCCCGCAAATGCCGCAGTTGCGCCGAGCGTAATTCCGACACTGCCCGTTCCCACGAAAAACGAAATGAGGAACGTCCCCGAAAAAAGCAGCGCCGCACCTAAATCCTTAGACATTACAAGTATGCCCACACACGCGATTGTAAATACAAAATATGGCCACATATCGCGTTTGCGGTTGCGCGACGAAAGAAAATATGCCGACACTATCAAAAACAATATCTTGGCAAATTCGCTTGGCTGAAAGGAAAATCCGCCGATTTTTATCCAGTTTTTAGCCCCTCCGATGGTGGTCGCAAGCAGCAGCGTAATGCCGAGCATCCCAACCGCCAAAATCATGAATATCCAATTGATTTTCCCGAAATCGTGCGATTTTTTTATAACGAGCATGACAGCAACCATGCACACATTGCCTATCAATATCCATATAAACTGCTTTTGCGCCGCGTCAGGGTTAATGCGATACAAAATCACTATGCTGATTATGCACAAAAAATCCGCAATCAGCAGCGTAAAACGTTCAAGGTGCTTAAAAATCACTCTCAGCATGTTGTATTGCGCGATTATAAACACCGCAAGCACACTGCCGAGCACTGCCGCCCCCACATCAAAAACCCCGCCTCTAAACGACAGCAAGCACATAGCGGACAATAAAAACAATATCATAAACGTGAGTATAATTCCCGCGCCATGTCTTTTAATTATCATGCTCTAACCTCGTTCTTTTAAAATATACACGCAGCTCAACATCGCCGAATAAAAGAGCGTCGCCCGTTTTAAGCTTATGCGCCGTTGTTGCTATGCGCCCATTTATCTTTGTGGGCGCTTTTGCCGCCGGCTCAATATAATAGTTGTCGTCCTCTTTAAAAATACTCGCGTGGTTTTTGCGCACCGACGCGTCAGGCAGCACAATATCACAGCGCGCATCACTTCCGACGCTGTTGTGCACCCCCAACCCAAAGCGGTCGCCGATAAATTCTCGCGGTCCGCCTATCACCTTCGCGTAACCGTCAAATTGGCTAAGCTCTGTCCTGACATACTTTTTTTGCTGATATTCTTTATATGATATATAAATAACCGCAATGAGTATCACAAGCATCGCCGCTATAAACCAATAGCGCAGCGCATATGCCGTAATTTCATAAGCTGTTTGCATAAAAAACCTCCGCTTTACACCTTGCGTATGCGCGCGGCGTTATGCCGACCGCTCACGCTCCTAAAATACAACAAGCCTGCTCTTTAAAACTCGCCTGTATTGAGCAGCTTATTTCTGAGCGCCCCGTAATACCACGTCGTCACCTTAGTAAATAACCAATCATACAGCAAAAATACAAGCTCGCCGCCGATAAGAAGCGCCCACCACGGCAAATCAATCGGGAACTGCTCTGTCATAAATCCCGCCGTCTGAAAATAAATAAGCGCCGCGCCCACATTAAAATAAATAAGCTTTTTTACAATATTAAGCGCGCCCCTGCGGTCTGCATCCACAAAATATTTGAAAATCGCGTAATGTCCAAAGAAAAACAAATACGGAAGCATACCCGTTTTTATAGGTATTATCAAAAATCCCAAAAACAATACGCTTATAAATGTGATTATCGCCGCTATGGGCATACGCTCCACCATAATTCCCATCATAAACACAGACGCGATAAAATACATCGTTATACGCAGCACCGGCAATAAATTTGCAATAAACACAAATAACAATGTAAGCGCCGCAAACATAATTACCAGACTTGATTTATTTGTTCTGTTTCCATAACCGCTTCGCACTTTTTACCCCTTAAATACAACAAAACATAGGTCTGCAACACATTCCGCTTGCCGCACACCCAAGACACAAACAGGTTGAGCAAATCCCCCACAGCTTTTTAGAGCTGCTCGCGTCGCCGCCGCCGCCAAAATCCATATACGAGCCTGCACCCTGCGACATTTGCCGCATCGCTTGTTCATATTCTGCATTTCCGGGCTCCATTTGATACGCCATATTAAAATGCTCCGCTGCGCCGTCATACCAGCCCCGCCGAAACAAAATTACACCCATCAAATAATGCCACTCCGCATTGCGCTCGCTCATGGAATTAAGCATTGCTTCCGCATTGCCAATATCCCCGCGCGCGATTGCCGCCCGCACCGCCGCAAACTGCGGTGAGCCACCCTGCGCCGCAGAATAATTCCCGTTTTTCATTTTTGTAAGCATATCATATGCCGCGTTGATCTGCTTCAGCTTTTCGCTTGCCGCCGCCTGCCGTACCGGGTCGCTTGCAAAACGGTCGGGGTGATATTTTTTCACCAGCCCGCGATATGCGGTTTTTATTTCATCCTCTGTGGCATTCTGTGAAACACCAAGCACTTCGTATGGATTCATCCTGCTCCCTTGTTCGCTTTATCGGCAATGCCGATTATTATATTCACGCGCTCGCCTAAAGCCTTGCTTTTGCTTCTATCGGCGCGGTAAGTCTGCGTCCTGTTTCAAGTATTGTGCGCGTTTGCTCTCTGCAACCTAAATAAATAATATTCTCCAAAATCTCTCTGTTTCGGTTCAGCTTAAGGCGCTTTAGAGCCTCCGCCGCCTGTGACAGCGTGTAATACATACTGCGCTCTATCTCTTCTTTTGATTCTGCGTCCGCATCGCCGTATTTGCTTAAATACACATTATAATTGCCCGTTTTACGGTCCTCCGCCCTGTCCTCCGCCGCATCAATAAGGTATATCCATCTGCCGAGGCTGTAACCAAGGTCGTATAAAATATGCGATTGCAGCACATCCGCGTCCATAAGCACCGTTCCCAAAAGCTGTGCATACGAATCCGCCGTTGCGTCTGTACTCGTCGAATGCTCCCGCTCCAGCCGTATAAGCTCGCCTATCGTCTTCTCCGCCGACGTCACAATGTTTTTATGGCGCTCGCAGGCACGGCTAAAGGCTTTTTTCAAAAAAGCTTTCGCAATACGCGCGCCGCGCTTTTTATCCCGCACGTGGTCCTCCGCGCTGTAATATGCCATCAACATATTCACATCCGCAGCATAACCCGCCGCAGGCGTAACAATAGCAGCACGCTTTTTCATTATGCTTGCCGCACATTTTGTGGGCACGCTTTCGCCCTCATCCTCACGCAAGCCGTC
Source organism: Christensenella sp. (assembly GCA_036648415.1). GTDB lineage: Bacteria > Bacillota > Clostridia > Christensenellales > Christensenellaceae > Christensenella. Next base: position 660 of record JAVXIJ010000096.1, on the reverse strand, counting down.
GGCAAGCATATATAAAAAAACGCTGTCGAAATTAAGCACCGCTGTTCTTTTATATTCTCGTTTCAGCGCGTTGCACAAACCGCAGTAATACGCGCGGTATACCGCCAACTCACGCACCTTAAGCTCACCCACTAAGGGCACTACATATCCAAACATAAAGTTATTATATCATCAAAACAAGCGCGTTTCCACTTTTCGCAAAAAAATACGCCGCACAGACGTATTTTTTAAAGATTGTTCACATTTTCTCCCTTGCGGGTCTTGTGTGCAGCGTCCAAGGTCTTGTGTGCAGCGCCCCGAAATCTTGACCTTGTAGGGGCGGATACCATCCGCCCGCCGCCCTTTGCAGTGCCACTTTGTTTATGAGGAGCAAAGCGACGTGTATAAACAAATGGTGGCACCCATGCAAGGCATTCCCAAGAAGTCAAGCCGTCAGGCGATGACTGATTGGTTGAATGCTACTGCTACCTTAAATTTCCTGGCTCCGCCCACAACCCCCCGCCTTTGTAGGGGCGGATATTATCCGCCCGCGCAAGCCTGCTCGTCATTACCGCATGTGGCAACGCCCGCAATAACGTTTGTTTATTTTTTTAACGTACTTTTTGTACCGCCTGTGGTAGCGTTCAGCCAATCAGTCAGAGTTTGCGGTAGCGATTGAGT
>JAVXIJ010000095.1:0-5722 GCA_036648415.1 Christensenella sp. | reverse complement strand
ACTTGTACTTGTAGCGTTATGCGTAATAATCGGGATTTTCAACAATGTGTTTTTCACCGCAAATAATGCAATAAATGTATTGCGGCAAATATCTGTTATGGCAATTATTGCCGTGGGGCAGGCGTTTGTTATCATTACAAGCGGTATTGATTTATCGGTAGGCAGCTTTATTTCACTTGGCGGTGTAAGCTGCGCAACAATGATTGTGGCGGGCATAAATCCATGGCTTGCGCTGATATTGGCGGTAGGCTTTGGGGTAGGGCTCGGAATGGTTTCGGGTATGGTCATAGTTAAGCTGAAAATCAATCCGTTTATTGCAACCTTGGCGATGTTAAATATCGTTAAAGGAATTTCATATCTTATATCCGGCGGTGTGCCGATAGATTTTGAAAATGATATTGACTTTTTGGGCGGTACAATCGGGCCTATTCCGGTGCCGATAATATTGATGTTTGCCATTGTAATAATTGGGCACATAGTGCTTACAAAAACGGAATTCGGCAGAAATGTATTTGCGGTAGGCGGAAATGAAAAGGCGGCAAAGCTTTCAGGGATTAGAGTTGAGAGGGTTAAGTTGGCGGTATATGCGATTATCGGCGGACTGTCTGTTTTTGCAGGTATAATTACTGCCGCAAACCTTAATTCGGCAGATACTGCCGCAGGGACGGGTGTAGAGCTTGATGTAATTGCCGCGGCGGTTATAGGCGGTTGCAGTCTTTCGGGCGGGCAAGGTTCAATTATAGGGGTATTGATCGGTGCAGGAATACTCGGAGTAATAAGAAATGGTTTTGTGCTTTTAAGAGTTTCATCTTATTGGCAGATGATTACGATTGGTCTTGTTATTATTGCCGCATGTGCTTTTGATATGCTGCGTAAAAATAAACAGTGAGGAGAACGATTATGGAAACTGAAGCATTGCTGAAAGTGGAACACATTTCAAAATCGTTTCCGGGTGTCAAGGTATTACAAGACATCAACATTGATTTTAACAGAGGAGAAGTACACGCTATATTGGGTGAAAACGGGGCGGGTAAATCCACTCTTATGAATATATTGTTTGGATATTATCGTGCGGAAGAGGGCGCGCTTATATGGGAGGGCAAGAAGGTAGAGCTGCAATCGCCTATTGCCGCGCAGCATATCGGAATATCCATGATTCACCAGGAAAATTCTCTGATTCCATTTTTAAGTGTGATGGATAATATTTATTTGGGGCACTATCCTAAAAAGGGAGCGTTTATTGATAAGCGTGCCCTAAGAGATGACGCAGTCGCATTGTTAAGCGAATTAGAGGTCGATGGAATCGGTCCTGAAACGGTAGTTGATAAGCTTAGTGTTGCACAAAAGCAACTTATAGAAATTGTGAAAGCGTTGTCGTTAAAGCCAAAGTTATTGATGATGGACGAACCTACAGCGGCGTTGACATCAAAGGAAACGCGCACTTTAATGTGTATCATTGAAAAATTGAAAAAAGAGGGAACATCTATTGTGTATGTTTCACATCGTATGGAAGAAGTGTTTGAAATTGCGGACAAGATTACGGTGTTAAGAGACGGCGTGATGATAAAGACTGTTGATAAGGATGATATTGCAATAGACGAAGCCGTACGACTTATGGTAGGGCGTGATTTGGAAAAGCAGATGTTGCACGCAGAACAGCGGGAAACAGATGATATCGGCGGCGAGGTTATATTGGAAGTGAAAAATTTTAGCCGAAAAAATAAGTTTGATGATGTAAGCTTTGCTGTACATAAAGGAGAAATATTGGGTTTTGGCGGGCTTGTGGGTGCGGGGCGCAGCGAGCTTATGGAGTCGATATTTGGGTTTGATAAAATAGACAGCGGCGAATTATTTATAAAGGGAGCACCTGCAAAAATAAGAAGCCCTTATGACGCGGTGCGCTACAAGCTTGCGCTGGTTCCTGAAGAGCGAAAGGTTAAAGGCTTGTTCGCTGAGTTGAGTGTAGGAGATAACATCAATATTGCAAGCTACAAAAAATTGAAGAAATTTAGGCTGATTGATAAAAAGCTTGAGGTTGAATCGGCAAAAAACTATGTTGAAAAGCTGAACATCAAGACGACCACCGTAAGGAAACGTATCGGGGATTTGTCAGGCGGGAATCAACAAAAGGCGATACTTGCGCGTTGGCTGCAAACTAAGCCTGAGATATTGATACTTGATGAACCAACGCATGGTATTGATGTGGGTGCGAAAGCAGAGATATACGGGATCATTCGTGATCTTGCAAAAGAGGGAATTACCATATTGCTTATATCTTCAGAGCTTCCCGAGTTGCTGATGTTGAGTGACAGGATCGTTGTGATGAGTATGGGCAGGATAAGCGGAATAATTGAGCCGCATGATTATTCAGAAGAAAATGTAATGATGTATGCGACAGGACAAACAAAAAACAGTTTAAGCTGAATTGCTTAATAAATAATAATATTATCAGGAGGAAAGAAATGAAAAAGTGTGTTAGTGTGATTTTGGCAATATTGGTTGCAGCGGCTTTGTTTGTTGTCGGGTGTGCACCGGCAGCAGCACCGGCGGAAAGCGCAGCAGCACCGGCGGAAAGCGCAGCAGCACCGGCGGAAAGTGCGGCGGAAAGTGCAGCGGCAGGAGCTTCGTATGAATACAAGCAGGTAGGTGAAGTTGCGAATGTGAAGATGGTAGAGAAAGACCCTGAAAAACCATTGAAGTTCGCTTTCCTCGGCTTCCAAAATAATCCGTTTTGGAATCTTGTACAACAGGGCGTAACGGAAGCTACAACGTTTTTGGGTCAGCATAATGTAACGGTTGAGAACATCAATCTCGGTGAGAATATAGATGCAACGGTTATAAATAATGGCCTTGAAGCAGCGGTTGCGCAGAAATATGATGGAATTATTACAACGCCGTTTGTAACGGGTGTAGAGAATTATATTGATGCTGCTGTGGATGCAGGCATTCCCGTGGTAACACTTTACGGTGAAAGTGATAAGCCAAGCAAACGTTTTGTGTTTATCGGTCAAGATAATAAACAAGCAGGGCAGACTGTAGCAGAAGCTATGGATAAAGCGTTGGGCGGCGAAAAAGGAGCAAAGTTTGCGGTTATTACAGCTTCTTTCACGATGGAGAATTTGGAAATCAAGAGAAATACAGTTAAGGATTACCTTGAAGGAAAAGGATATGTAAGTGTTGGAGATTTTGAAGCAAAAGACAGCGCAGATCAGACATATTCTATTACAAAAGACCTTCTTACGGCGAACCCTGATTTAAAAGCGATTTACTGTGTTGCAGGTGGCCCTTACGGCGCGCCTAAAGCAGTTGCGGATGCAGGGAAAACAGGTGAAGTATTTGTTATCGGTCATGATGAAACGGCTGAAAACATTGACTATGTACGCACCGGTGAGATGACTGTTATCGGTCAGAACCCGACAGGTGTATCATTTGACGGTTTTGTGTATCTGTATAATAAGGTTGTTGCGGGTCAGGATCCGAAAGAGCAGGTTCTTGCTGCAAATTCGATGATTATTGATAAAAATAATGTAAATGAGTTGTTTCCTAAATAAATCCTAAAAGGTTGTGTGGCGCAAGGGGAGTGTTTCCTCCCCCTCGCGTCACAAAAGTAAAATATAAAGTTGTGATTTACAGGGGATTTCCACTGATTAAATAATCAGCATCTAACCGGAAGATGCGGCAGATGTATTGCGGTATATTTGTCAAATAAGTTAAGACACAAAAATGATGAATGAGAGGTTCAACAGATGAAAAGAGAGGAACTTGCAAAAAAGATAGAATCGAGGATATTTGATATTAACATAGATTATCCTAATGTGACAAATTTGTGTTATGAGGCGGAACGGTATGGTTTTTGTGCAGTGCAGGTGTTTCCGTGTATGGTGGAGCTGTGCGTAAAAACGATACAGGCACCTGATATTAAGGTGAACGCATTGATTTCTTATCCGCACGGTGGTTTTTCCATTGAGCAAAAAGCGGCGGAGGTTAAGGATGCCGTAAAAAAAGGTGCAACTGAAGTTGAGGTTGTGATGAATACCCGCGAAGCAAAAACACATAATTATGATTATATTGAGCGCGAGATGAAAGCGGTTATGGATGCGGCAAATGGCAAGGCAACTGTGAAATTTATTATTGAAATTGAAGTATTGACGGACGAGGAGGCAACGGAAACTTGCAAAGCGGCAGTGCGTGCAGGTGTTGATTATATTGTAACGTCTACAGGGCTTTACCATACATTGGATGAAAATAAAAACGATGTGCCGTTATATGCTAATGAAAAAGACATTAAGCTGATACGAGCGGCGGTGGGTGATAAGGTCAAAATTCAAGCACAGGGTTATATTTCTTCCGCGGCGTTAGCCGAAAAGCTTTTGACGGCAGGTGCGGATAGAATTACTACTGAATATGCAAAGCAAGTTATTATAGAAACTGTATAAAGGAGTATTTATATTATGTATGACAGTCAGATGTATCAAAGGGCCATATTGTCCCCGTTTCTTCAGTTTTGCCCAAATGATGTGATTGAACGGGAAATCAGAGATGGATATGCTAAAAAGGTGCGTTCTATTATTGTGGAGCCCTATCAAGCGCCGCTTCTTAAGCGGATAGAAAAAGAATGTGCAAATGGTATTACACGCACAGGTATGACTATCGGTTACCCGTTTGGCGGGTTGTCAACGGAAACCAAGGTTGCGCTTACGCAATATGCGCTTGAACAGCAGCTTGATGAGGTGGATATCGGCATCAATATAAACGCGATTTTATCAAATGATTGGGATAGGGCGCATGATGAGTTAGAAAAAGTATTGCGTGCTGCTGATGGGAAAATGAATGTGATTCCTGTATCATGGGTTATAAAAGTTCCGCTGGAAACGTTAGATAAAATATGCCAAATGTATATTGAGCTTGGTATTAAAACTGTAAAGACCAATCCGGGGCTGCATTTTGGAGATATGAAAGTTGAACATGTGAAGTATATCAACGATCATTACGGCGACAAACTGGAGATTGAGGTTGCAGGAAGATGCAGAACAAGGGAAAAGGCTGAGGCTATGACGGCTGAGGGCGCAAAATATTTTCACATGAGTCAATGGCGACGTATATGCGGTGAAGGTTTTGATTATCAGTTTGATTATGTTACTAAAAACGGCGGATATACTGAGTATAAGGATAGGCTTTGATGAGGGGTGTAAATATGAAAATCAACGATGTGCATCACATAGCCGTTAATACAATTGATCTTGACGCATCGGTTGCGTTTTACACCGATATTATGGGATTTGAGGAAGTATCAAGAGTGGATATGGGGCCTTGCGTATTAGTTTATATGAGGGTTTCAAAGGATTTATGTATGGAGCTTTTTGACCTCAAAGGAAGCGTAACAGAGGGCGAGTTGTGTGATAGTAACGCAGGGCTTCGTCATATTGCTTTTGATGTAGATGATGTTTTGGCATGGAACACATTTTTAAAGGAACAGCATGTTCCTATTGTGGAAGAATTATCTGAAATGCCAAAAATAGGAACGCGTGCGGTGCTGATTTCAGATCCTAACGGTGTGGTTATAGAGCTATGCGAAAAGTTGTAAGTGCGTTGATATAACTGTTGTTGAGGTATGAGATATGTAAAGGGTGAGGGATTGATTTTTTGCGGGGAAAATGTAAAATGATAGCAGGACGATTAAATTTATAGGGAGAAAAGTAAAATGAATGTAAAAGAAGCGGCA
>JAVXIJ010000094.1:0-5829 GCA_036648415.1 Christensenella sp. | reverse complement strand
TTGCCTTTACCGCCCCTCATCCAGCGTCAGCTTATATTCAATCGAATCGGTAAGCGCCAAAAAGCTCGCTTCTATGATATCCGTGGACACCCCCACCGTATTCCATGTATACCGTCCGTCTGTAGACTCAATCAACACGCGCACCTTTGCCGCCGTTGTGGCGGAGCTTTCGAGCACACGCACCTTATAATCGGCAAGGCGCATATCCCCCAGTGACGGATAAAACCCCATAAGCGCGCCGCGGAGCGCTAAATCGAGCGCGTGCACAGGTCCGTCACCCTCCGCTCCTGAAATACGCGACTTTCCGTCCACCTTTACTTTAATAATCGCCGAGGACGGGTTTTGCCCATCCGCAAGCGGTTGTTCGCCTATAATCTTAAAATACTCCAATTCAAAATATTTTTTATATTTTCCGAGCAAACGGCGAATTACAAGCTCAAAGCTCTGCTCTGCCGCTTCAAACTGATAACCCTCAAATTCGAGCTGCTTTAGCCGCGCAACAAGCTCCCCTACCATACGCGATTTTGCCGTTACAGTCGGTTCGATTTTCTGTATTTTTTTCAGCAGCATTGCCCTGCCCGCCACTTCACTTATAAGAAAACGACGGTTGTTCCCCACGCTTTGCGGGTCAACGTGTTCAAAGCTTTTATGCAATTTTTCCACACCGTCAATGTGCATACCGCCCTTATGCGCAAACGCACTCGCCCCAACATACGGGCTCCCCGACGGCAGCCATATATTCGTAATATCCGCCACTCTGCGCGCGGTTTCCGTAAGATTCTTGAGCTTTTCCTTGCCTATCACCGCATAACCGCGCTTTAGCTCCAAATTTGCGATCAGCGTTGCCAAATCGGCATTTCCGCAGCGTTCGCCGTAACCGATAAGCGTACCCTGCACCTGCCGCGCGCCCGCGTCTATCGCAAGCATACTTTGCGCAACCGCCATTCCCGTATCATTATGACAATGCACGCCTATCTGTATTTCGGGGAAGCTTTTGACCGCACGCGCCACCTCCTCCGCTATATTCGTCGGATATGTCCCGCCGTTTGTATCGCATAAGCACAGCACCTCCGCGCCGCCCGCCGCCGCCGCCGCAAGCGCCGCATAAGCATAATCGGCGTTTGCCGCGCACCCGTCAAAAAAATGCTCCGCATCAAATATCACATGTTTTCCGTTTTGTTTCATATACGCGACCGTGCTTTTTATCATCTCTAAATTTTCTTCAAGGGTTGTGCCGAGCACCTTTTGCACATGAACATCCCAGCATTTACCGAAAATCGAAACCACCGAGGTGCATGCGGAAATAAGGCTTTTTATGCTTGCATCGGCTTCCGCCGCCGTATCCTTACGGCGGGTGCTGCCAAACGCGCACAGCTTGGCATGGTGCAAACTTTCATTTTGCAGTCTGCGGAAAAACTCTAAATCCTTAGGGTTTGAAGCGGGATTGCCCGCCTCTATAAAATCTATTCCGAGTGCATCAAGAGCGCGCACAATATTGAGCTTGTCCTCCACAGAAAAAGCAATGCCCTCCCCCTGCATACCGTCACGCAGCGTGGAATCTAATGTATAAATTTTTGTTTTCATAATAGTTTCCTTTTTACATTATCTTTTACTGAAAAGCATATGCCTTATTTATGCTTTTTTTGTTATCTGCCCGTTTTTCACGTTCCCAACAATTTATTTATTGCATTGATGTACGCAAGCATAGACGCCTCGATAATATCCGTTGAAAGCCCGCGCCCTGTGACCGTTCTGTTTTCGCTTGAAACCTTAACCACAACCTCACCAAGCGCATCCTCACCGTGCGAAACCGCGTTGATTTTGTAATTATTGAGCTTCAGCGGCATTTGCACAATGTTTTCAATCGCCTTATATGCCGCGTCAATCGGCCCGTCCCCGAGCGCTACCTGTTCTTTGGTCGCGCCCGAAAGGTCCGCAAGCGTAACATTCGCCGTTGCCTGAATTGTGTTTCCGCTGTTCACCACAAACTGTTGCAGCCTAAAATGTTCTGTCAGCTTTGCCGCCTTTTGTGCCACTAACGCTTCCACGTCATATTCCGTGACTTCCTTTTTCTTGTCGCACAAATCCTTGAACGCCTCAAATGCCCTTTCGAGCTCTTCTTCCGTCAAATTATAACCGCGCTCCGCAAGAAAATCATCAAATGCGTGCCGCCCCGAATGCTTACCCAGCACCATTTGGTTGGTGACAAGGCCTACCGACTCCGGAGTCATTATCTCATAAGTTTCACGGTTCGCAAGCACACCGTGCTGATGAATACCGCTTTCGTGCGCGAACGCGTTAGCGCCCACAATTGCTTTGTTCGGCGGTATTGACACCCCTATAATCTTTGAAATCAGCCGTGACGTGCGGTAAAGCTGCTTTGTATTTATGTTCGTATCTGCGCCAAACTGCGCCTTGCGCGTTTTTATCGCCATCACAATTTCTTCCAGTGACGCATTGCCCGCGCGCTCGCCGATACCGTTTACCGTACATTCCACCTGCGCTGCGCCCGCCTCCACTGACGCGAGTGAATTTGCCACGCCCATGCCTAAATCATCATGGCAATGAACAGAAAGGTTTATTTTATCAATTCCGTCCACGTTTTGCTTCAAATAGGCAATGCGTTCATACATCTCCTGCGGCAATGCATAGCCCACCGTATCGGGAATATTTATAGTGACAGCGCCCGCCTCCATCGCCGTTTTTACCACTTTCGCCAAAAACTCAAGATCCGTTCGCGATGCATCCTCCGCCGAAAATTCTATGTCGGGCACCAACGTTTTTGCATAAGCTACAGATTCGCGTATATGCTCTAAAACCTGCTCCTCAGTCATTTTCAGCTTGTACTGCATATGCAGCGGCGAGGTCGCAAGAAAAATATGTATACACGGCGCAACGGCATTTTTGAGCGCATTATAAGATGCATCAATATCCGCCTTTACCGCGCGGCAAAGCGATGCTACCGCGCAATTTTTAATGGTATCCGCAACACCTTGCACGCTTTTAAAATCGCCCGCCGACGAAACCGCAAAGCCCGCCTCAATAACATCCACCCGCAGCAGCTCCAGCTGGCGAGCCACCTCAAGCTTTTCGCCTAAATTCATGCTGCACCCCGGCGACTGTTCGCCGTCACGCAGCGTGGTATCAAATATCTTAATGGTTTTCATGCAAAAACTCCTTATGTGCCCTCTTTAATAGCTGTCATAAACCGCAACGAATTATTCACTCGTCCTCATGAATCGTGCCCGCTCCGCGCCCCAGCGCCGTAAGCCCTGTCCGCGCCATTTCGATAATGCCGTATTCCGCTAAAAGCTCCAACAGCGCGTCATTTTTTTCGGGCGCACCCGCCATTTCGATTATCATAGATTCCGCGCAAATATCGACGATTTTAGTGCGGAAAATATTGCACAATTCAATGATTCCCGCGCGCTTTTTCACGTCCGATTTTACCTTTACCAGCACAAGCTCTTTATACACGGCGCTTTTTGATCTAAGCCCTGCGATTTTCACCACGTCCACAAGCTTTGTCAGCTGCTTTTTTATCTGCTCAAGCACGCCTTCATCCCCAACAAGCTCAATCGTGATACGCGAAAGCTGCGGGTCATGCGTTTCCCCTACCGAAAGCGACCGTATATTATACCCTCTGCGTGAAAACAGCCCTGTCACCTTAGACAACACACCCGAAGTATTTTTCACCAACACAGACAACACATATCTTCTAATCATTGCTTATCTCCTCACATTACTTACATTATATAGCTCTTGCGTTTATTTTTCCATATCCAGTATTATATCCTCAAGCGGCGCTCCGCCGGGAACCATCGGCAATACGTGTTCATCCTCATCAATATCACACTTAACAATCACGGGGCCCTCTTGCGCAAACGCTTTTTTAAAAGCCGCGCGCAAATCCTGCTCATGTGAAATATCCATGCCGTATGCGCCAAACGCCTCCGCCAGCTTCACATAATCCGTCTTGTTATCAAGTGTCGTTTGTGAATGCCGTCCTTCGCAATATAAGTCCTGCCATTGCCGCACCATTCCGAGCACGTTGTTGTTAAACACCAGCACCACAATAGGCAGCTTGAGCTTCACAGCCGTTACAATCTCCTGCAAATTCATGTGGAAGCTCCCGTCCCCCGCGATATTCACCACTCTGTGCCCCGTGCCGATTGCCGCGCCGATTGCCGCCCCGAGCCCAAAGCCCATAGTTCCAAGCCCGCCCGATGTCAAAAAATGCCGCGGTTCTTCTATATGCAAAAACTGCGCCGCCCACATTTGATGTTGCCCCACCTCAGTTGTAAATATCGTATCTGCGGGTGCTGTTTCCTGCATAATCTGCAATAATTTTTTAGGAAAACGCGCATTTTTTGTCGCGCGGTCAAGCGGATAGCTCTGTTTCCATTTGCTCACCGTTTTCATCCACGCGTCATCTGTCTTTTTTTCAATATTGGGAAGCAGTGCCGCCAAAACATCCTTTGCGTTTCCTATAATTTCATAATCCGCATGGACGTTTTTATTTATTTCAGCGGGGTCAACGTCGATATGCAATATTTTTGCCTGCTTTGCAAAGGTCGCGCGCGCGGAAGTTACGCGCTCTGAAAACCGCGTGCCCACCGCTATCAGCAAATCACAATTATTTGCGCACAGCGCCGAGGTTTTCGTGCCGTGCATTCCTATCATTCCTGTATATTGTTCGTCCGCCGCCGCGTATGCGCCCAACCCCATAAGCGTCATTGTCACCGGCGCTTTAAGCTTTTTTGCCAGCTTTTGTATCTCACGCTCCGCACCCGCGGCGCTTACCCCGCCGCCCGCGAGTATAAAAGGCTTTTTACTGTTGTTTATCGCGCACGCTGCCGCCGCAATGTCCTCTTTTTTGCAGGTGTTTTGCGCCGAAACCGTTTTTGGTTTTTGTGGCTCATAATCCCACTCAAGCATTGTAATATCCTGCGGGACATCTATCAGCACCGGACCTTTACGTCCGCTGCACGCAATATAAAACGCCTCACGCACCGTGCGCGCCAGCTCGGAAATCTCTTTTACGATCACATTATGTTTCGTTATGGGAATGGTCACACCTGTGATGTCTATTTCTTGAAAACTGTCTTTACCCAAATTTTGTTTGTTCACATTGCCCGTGATAATAACCATAGGCACTGAATCCATATATGCCGTTGCAATGCCCGTCACGAGGTTTGTAGCCCCGGGGCCGCTTGTCGCAAACACCACACCCGTTTTGCCCGTTGCCCGCGCATAGCCGTCCGCCGCGTGCGCCGCATGCTGTTCATGGCAGGTGAGTATATGTTTTATTTCATTACAAGCAAAAAGCGCGTCATAAAGGGCTATTACCGTTCCTCCCGGGAAACCGAACACGGTATCTACTCCTTGCTCCTTTAAACATTCCATTATAATTTCAGCGCCTTTAAGCTTCATTTTGTGTTCCCTCTTTTCCTAACAAAAAGACCCACGCTCATCGCGCAGGTCTTTGAATGATTATTTCATCCGTCCCCTTATTGCACCACAGCGGCGCAAACGCAACAAGCCCTATTTGTTCTTCTGATTGTGACAAGACTAATAAGGTTGCTAAGGACGAGCATAAAGTTGTAAGAAAAGCCATTACCCATCTCTCTTACTTCCTTTGTATTACTTATGTTCATAATAGTGCGCTTTACCCTTAATGTCAACATTTTTTGGCATTACGCACAAAATAATTGCAAATCGCGCGCGTTTATATTAGAATAAACATCGTGGTGTGCTGCAAATCGCGGCAAAGCAAAATTAACGTGCCTCCGTAGTTAAACGGATATAACAAGCCCCTCCTAAGGGCTA
>JAVXIJ010000093.1:0-5848 GCA_036648415.1 Christensenella sp. | reverse complement strand
GTACAAAATAAATTTTAAAAGTGATGATGTGCCGCTTTTTGGCGGTATATGAAAGTAAAAGCACAAACAAAGGCGGCGTTATGCCGCCTTTTGTAAAGCTACGGCAAACGGAAAGGAGAAGACATGGCAGAGGAAGATGATTGGTACCGCCTTGATACGGCGGCAAAAATATATCCTTCAATTTCGCAGACGCATAACAACACTACCTTTCGTTTAGAGCTTGAGCTCGATGAGCTTGTAAACAAGGAAAGGCTGCAAGAAGCGCTTGTTAAAATTATGCCGCGCTTCCCCACATTTGCGGTTACGCTCAGACGGGGGATGTTTTGGTATTATTTTGAGCCGAATCAAGCTTTGCCGATAGTAAAAGAGGAAACGGGTTTTCCGTGTAAGCGGTTAAAGGATTTTATTAACAACGGTTTTTTGTTTAATATTATGTATTACAAAAAAAATGTTGTAATGGAATGTTTTCACGGGCTTGCCGACGGTGCGGGCGCGATAGAATTTTTTAAAACCTTGATGTATGAATATTTTAAGCTGTGCGGCTATGACATGGATGCCGAGGGTATGGTATTGGATTCGGACGGCAAGGTGCCTGCGGATGAGCTTGAAAACAGCTTTAACGCATATTATGACGCAAAGGGAATGGCAAACAAGCTTAAAACGCCGCGCGCGTTTCACATTATGGGGACGCCGAATACGGACGGCGGCATATTTTTGACGCATGGCATAATAGATTTAAAAGAGCTGCTTGCGCACGTCAAAAAAAGGGGAGTGACCGTTTCTGCGTATATTGCGGCGCTGCTGATTGCGTGCACGGCTGAGGAGCAGGGCTTGGAATATAAAAAAGATAAGCGGCCGATTATTATTTCCGTGCCTATTGATTTGCGGGGAATGTTTCCCTCGCACACCTTGCGCAATTTTATTTCGCTTGCGAATGTGGGCATGGTTATTGACGGTGAAATAGATTTTGACAAGATACTTGAAGAGGTGTCGGCACAGCTTAAGGCGGGGCTTTCTAAGGAAACGATGTCCGCTAATATCAATAAAAATGTCGGATTTGAAAAAAATCCTTTTATACGAATGACTCCGCTTTTTGTGAAGAATCTTGTGGTGTCGGCAAATTATAAGAATTACGGTGAGGGCAGCTATACTATGGTGCTCTCGAATTTGCGGACGGCGAAGTTCCCGCAGACGATGAGCCGCCACATAAAGCAGGTTTATTATGCGCTCGGAGTGAGCGACATGAACCCGCTAAACTGCGTGGTTGTGTCTTATAATGACAAAATGGTGATTACTTTCGGACGCGGAATTAAGCAGACGGGCATAGAGCGGAGATTTTTCGAGCATTTTTCCAAGGAGCTTAAAATGCGGGTGGAAATACGCGGGAATGAATGGAGCGCGCGATGAATTATTGTGATGCTTGTGATGTTTATGTAGATGCTTGCCTTGAATGCTGCCCGTTATGCGGTAAACGTCTTACCGATACGCCCACAGAAAACGAGCTGTATCCGCACGTGATGAAAAAACGCTATGTGGATAAGCACAGCTTGACTATGGAGTATCTTTCGTTTGCGACATTTGTGGTTATTTGCACGTGTATCATAGTAAATCTCGTTACATGGGATTCACATCCGTGGTTTTTGGCGGTGGCGGCGCCCGTGCTGTATTCGTGGGTGTTGGTGCGCATTGTGGTTTTGTCGGATGTTTCGGCGGGGTTAAAGACGCTGCTTCAGGTGGTGACGCTCACGGCAATGTTTTTGGCGTTTGATTATGTGGGGGGCGGAATTGGCTGGTCATACACATTTGTGATGCCGCTTATTTTGGGAATAGGGATTTCGTATATAGATTTTTATTCGTATTTACATAAGTCTTATTGGCGGGAAAACCTGCTGTATGCGCTGCTGCTGCTGATATTGGGATTTATACCGATAATATTGTATTTTGCGGGAATAAAAATGGCGGTTGCGCCGTTTGTGTTTTCAACGATAGCAAGCATACTTACTATTTTAGGAATTTTGCGCTTTGCGCTGCGGCAATTAAAGTCGGAAATGCAGAAACATTTTCATATGTAGGAGGGAAAATATGACTAAGCATATTATTTTGTGGAATATCAAGGAAGAATTCGCGGGGGAAGAGCGCGATAATATTAAGGCAAACATGAAAAGGGAGTTGGAGGGGTTGGTCGGCGTGATTGACGGGCTTTTGGACATGGAAATTGTAATAAATGCGTTGCCCACGGGAAACGCGGAGGTAATGCTGAAAAGCACCTTTGCGTCCGCGCAGGCGCTTGCCGATTATATTGTGCACGCGGAGCACAAACGGGTGGGGGCGAGCTTTGTAAAGCCGTTTGTGTGTAATCGTATGTGTATAGATTACGAGGATTGACGAATATGTGACGTGATTTGAGCAGCGGACGGATTTTTGCCGTTCGCTGTTTTTTGGTTTTATTTTTTAAGGGCGACAGGGGTGAAGGAGCTGCCGCCGAGGGTGAGGCTTTTATTTTCGGGAAGGTTGGACGGAACCTCAAACAACAGAGTAGTTTGCACGGCTGTGCCGTCAGTTGTGAATGCAAGCTCTATACATGGGTATTGCGCGGCATCGTCTGAAACGAAGCACGGTTCGCCGCCCGCAGGCATAAAAGCGTTCTGTGCATCGTCTAAGCCTTTGGCGTCGGTTTTGAGTGTGACACTAAGCAGTGTGTTGCCGCTCTTTGCTGTGTGGTTCTGCGCTTGCTCGGCAGTGGAAATCTTTACCACATCATATTGCCCGCCCGTTGTTTTAAAGGTAACTGCGGGGGCGCAGGAACAAAGCGTAAGTGTGAATAAAAGGGTAGCACATATAGCAGCGATTATTTTTTTCATTTGTCCTCCGAAAAACCTATAAAAAGTATTTGAAATGAATTATACTAAAGCTATCATAGTACGAAAAAGGCGGAATTGCAACTGTGAATGATAAAAAAAATGAGCGAGTAAGGTGTATTGCCGAAAAAGCGGGATTTACGGATGTGCGGGAATTGGCACACGGCAATGGAACGCTGTTCTTTTTGTTCCGCGCATACAGACCTGCACCGCCCGCGGAATATGGGAAAATAAATATTTCAAATTACTATTTATCATCGCAATATGGCTACCGCGGCATGAAAAAAATTGTTGCGCAGCTTAATGAAGAGGGCATATATGCAGAAGAGTTCCGCGAGCATGGGGTTAAGCGCTTAGCGCTTGAAACAGGCGGTTTCATCGGCTTAAACTCACTGTACTATCATGAGCAGTACGGTTCTTTTGTGAGTATTCATGTGTTAAAAACGGATATTAAAAGTGACGCCGGCACACCTAAAAAGCGTGCAACGTGCAGGATGTGCCTAAATTGTGTAAGGGCGTGCCATACGGGTGCAATCAGCGAGCGGGGATTGCGGGTGGAGCGTTGTTTGCGTGCGCATTCTAATGAACGCAGCATACCAAAGGAGTTTCGCGCGTCGATTTATCAGCTTTTGGGGTGTGAGCGCTGTCAGAGTGCGTGCCCGTGCAACGATCCGCAGACGGGGGAGGCGCACGCATATGATTTGATTGAGGTGATTGAGGGGAAGCACACGGAGGAGATACGCACACTTGTCGGTGCTAATTACGGCAGGCGGCGAATAATTTTAGGGCAGGCGGTTATTTATGCGGCGAATGTGCGTTATATGCCCGCACTTGCGGCGATAGAGGCGCTTATGGAGGACGAGTTTGTGGGCGGCGCGGCGCGCTTTGCAATGGAAATATTGAAAAAAAGTTGACGGTATCGGTTGTATTTGTTAATATAAGGTAGGATATTGCTGTGGGGTCTAAATGTTCCGCGGCAATTTTTTATGCCCGACCGACTATAAAGCGGTCTCGATATAATATTCCAAAATAATGAAATGTGTCAGGAGTGAATGTAATGTCAGGTATCGTAGTGTTCGGCGCCCAGTGGGGCGATGAGGGTAAGGGCAGGTTCGTGGATTATCTTGCGTCTAAGGCGGATGTGGTTGTTCGTTATCAAGGCGGAAACAATGCGGGTCACACCGTGGTTGCGGATGGCGTGACGTACAAGCTTCATCTTATTCCGTCAGGCATACTTTCCAAGGGCAAGGCGTGCGTGATTGCAAACGGAGTTGTGATTGACCCGTCGGCATTAAAGCGTGAGATCGATTATCTTGCAGAGCGAAATGTGTCGGTGGATAATTTATATATCAGTGACAGAGCGCATATGATAATGCCTTATCACAGACAGCTTGATGTGTTAAACGAAGAAAAATTGGGCGATTTTAAGATAGGTACGACCTGCAACGGCATAGGGCCGTGCTATACGGATAAAGTGGCGCGCACAGGGCTTAGGATGTGCGACCTTATGGATGAGGAAACATTTCCGGCTAAATTAAAAAAATGTGTGGAAGATAAAAATGAGTTGATTACCAAGGTATATGGCGGAAAGCCGCTTGATTACGAGGAAATTCTCGAGGAATATCGCGCACACGCGAAATATTTCAAGCCGTTTATTTGCGACAGCGTGAGCTTGCTTCAGGAATATAAGGCGGCGGGCAAAACATTTTTGTTTGAGGGCGCGCAGGGAATGCTGCTTGATATAGATTTTGGCACATATCCCTATGTGACATCCTCGCATCCGAACACGGGCGGCGTATGTGCGGGCGCAGGTGTAGGACCGCAGGTGATAACGGACGTTGTGGGCGTGGTAAAAGCATATACAACGCGTGTAGGCGAAGGACCGTTTGTAACAGAGTTGTTTGACGCGACCGGTGATAAAATTCGCGAAAAGGGTCATGAATACGGCACTACAACGGGCAGACCGCGCCGTTGCGGGTGGCTTGACCTTGTAATTGTCGATTTTGCGGCAAAAACAAGCGGAATCACGGGTTTTGCGGTGTCACGCATGGATACGCTCGGCGGTTTGGACAAGGTTTATGTTTGCACGGGATATGATATTGATGGTAAAATAGTGAACACTTATCCGGCGTCGCTGGAAACGCTTGCTAAGGCGAAGCCCGTGTATAAAGAGTTTGACGGGTGGACATCTGATTTGTCAGAGGTTCGGAATTATGAGGATTTGCCTGATACGGCAAAAACTTATATCGAATTTATTGAACAGCAGACCGGTGTGCCGGTGGTGATGATCGGTGTAGGCGCGGGACGCGAGGAATGTATTTTCCGCGGACTGTGAGTTAAATAGTTTTTAAAGTTTGCCGTACTAGATGGGGAGTTAGCGGTGTCCTGTAACCCGCAAGCCGCTATAGCGGGGTTGAATTCCGCGCGGAGGCTCTTTCTTGTAGGGTATGGAGTATGCCATTTGGTGTTGATGGATGGGTCCTGTGCAATATTGCGTTGTGAACCCTGTCAGGTCCTGACGGAAGCAGCAGTAAGCAAATTGCAGTGTGTGCCGCAGGTGTGCCTGTCTTGAGTCAGTGGTGTAAATTCCTCCTGTGAGTAAAGTTTCGATGCGCGGTGTACGGCATAAATTTTTTATAAAAGACTGTGACGGTTGAACCGTTGCAGTCTTTTTGTTAGAAATGCGGAGCATTTCGGGTCAAGGGAGCTTGCTCCCTTGCGGGGTATCGGGGCAGAGCCCCGAGGTCTTAGGGCAAGCGGGCGGATGGTATCCGCCCCTACAAGGGCTGTTTGTTGCGGAGCGCCAAGGTCTTAAGGGCTGCGGGCGGATGGTATCCGCCCCTACAAAGGCTGTTTGTTGCGGAGCGCCAAGGTCTTAAGGGCATGCGGGCGGTTGCAGTCGCGGAAACAGTCAGCACGGCGCGGCATGAGCAGCGCGGCTAATCTGTGATAAGACCGCTTTTAAAATGTTTATTAAGCAATATAAGTAT
>JAVXIJ010000092.1:0-5865 GCA_036648415.1 Christensenella sp. | reverse complement strand
CAAAGCTTTACGGCAGCGCGATTGCCTCGCGGTTTGATATGGGCAACGACAATACGTATGTGCAATATGTACCAACTGAAACCGGTGGTTCGGAAATAAGCGGCTGGACGGTTTACGAAACCTATTATCAGCCAAATGAGGGTAAATAATGAAGCATAAATCAAAGCGCGCAATGACGTTAGTGGAAATGGTGGTAAGCATTGGGCTTATTGCGCTTATTTCTGTTGCGCTTTTAGGAATACTCATGCCCGTTGTGAGCATGCAAAAAAATTCTAAAAAAGTTAATACGGCAACCTACGAGATGAGCGGAGAGCTTGAAAGCGCGTTATTCAATGTAAAAAACGGTATGCCGATAACTCCCGGATATATAACGGTAAAACCTCATACCTTAGGATATACGCTTAACGGAAAGGCTTTTACGGCAAGCGGGCAGCTTATTGAGGCTAAAGACACCAAAAGTGATGTTACGCTGTACGCCTTTAATCCAACGGCAAAGGTTGGTGGATAATGCAATGCGTGTGAAATCAAAAAAAGCGTTTACGCTTATAGAGCTTATTGTGACGATTGCACTTGTAGGGATTGTGGGGCTTGGGATAGCGCTGATTTTCACATCTGTAAACAGCACAATCGTGACGCTTACACAGCAAACGGATGTTAATGTAAAAACAAATTACGTGATGCAGACCATAGAAAAGCAGCTGAAATTTGCAAAGGATTTAACAATTTCCGCAGATGCGGGTCGGGCAGGAAAAGAAGCGGACAAGACGTATATTTACAGCCGTGACGGTAAGCTGTATATCCAAAAAGGAATTGCCCCAGCCGAGGATTTGTTCAATGAAAATTTTTATGAGGGCTATTATATTGACATGGAGGTCACGCGGCTGGAAAAAAGCCTTATAAGATTAAGCATTACGACCACCGCTAAGAATAATCTTGCCGTTGAATATGCATTGGAAACGACCATGAATTTGCTTAATACGCGCGAAGTTAAGGGTGATACGGGAAACATAGTTTCTTATATATGGCCGACGGCTTAAAACCCGAGCAAGGATATATACCATTGTAGTATGGTATTGCCGATAAGCAGTGCAAATATGATGCCCGCGCTGAGCATGGGAACAAACGGGATTTCATCTTTTTTGCCTTTTTTACGCGCTGCAAGCAAAACAATGCCTACAACAGCGCCGAATATTACGGCGGCGAACAGTGCAAAAAATGATAGCTTCCATCCGAGTATAAGCCCTGCGGCGGCCATGAGTTTTACGTCCCCCATGCCCATTGCGCGCCCGCGGGATGCAAGCACAATAATAAGCAGAGGGCCTGCGGCACATAAAATGCCTAAAAGCCGTTCCCACCAAAGCAGGGTGGGAATGAAAAACGAAAGTATGCCGATTATTAAAACGGCAATGCTGATGCCGTCGGGCAGTTCAAAGGTGCGAATGTCAATGACCGCGCCTACAATCAACACAGATATAAGTGCCCATGCGATGAGCGTCATGGGGTTAAGCCCAAAGCAATAAAAGCTCAGCACATAAAGCCCGGCGGTTATGGCTTCAACAATCGGGTATTGCGCACTGATTTTTTCACCGCAATGACGGCATTTGCCCCGCAAAAAGACATAGCTTAGTATGGGCACAAGCTCAAGCGGTTTCAGCGCGTGAGCGCAGGACGGGCAGCGAGAGCCGCCGCGCACAATGGATTCGCCGACAGGTATGCGGCAGATGCACACATTAAGAAAACTGCCGATGATAAGCCCGAATATGAGGGCAAACGGCCAAAAAAAGTTAAATTCAAACATAAAAGCACACTCCTTATATCTGTATTATAGGGAAAAGCGACAGGCTTGGCAATATAAAAAACTGTAATGGGCATGAAAGGATATATAAAAATGGCAGAGAAAAATATTCAGATAGGGCAGCTTTTATTGAATGAACGGCTTATCACGAGTGAGCAGCTTGAAGCGGCGCTTGAAATTCAAAAAAAGACGGGTAAACTCATAGGTGATATTTTAATTGATAAAGGGTTTGTTTCCGAGCTTGCGTTTACAAAAGCGCTTGCGAAACGTTTAAAAACGACTTTTGTGGATTTGGCGGGCACGAGAATAGACTCCGCGGCTGTGCATATGATAGACGAAGAATATGCGCGGGAAAATGATGTGATTGCCATTGATAAGAAAAATAATACCCTTGTAGTGGCGATGAGCAATCCAATGAATTTTCGCATTATAGAGGATGTCAGAATAGACACCGGAATGGATATAGTACCCGTAATTGCAACGGTAAGCAGTATACGTGAAGCTGTCGGAAAATATTATGTTAATAAAGAAGCGCGTGAGGCGGCGGAGGATGTCAATAAAGAATTCAGCGCAGCTTTTTCGCAGGAAATGTCGAGTATTGATGTTGCGCTTGACGAACGTGTGGACAGTGCGCCTGTTGTGCGGCTGGTAAATTCGATAATAGAGCAGGCAATGAAGCTAAACGCGAGCGATATTCACATAGAACCAATGAGAAACGATACGCGCATTCGCATGAGAATTGACGGTAATTTGCAGGATGTTTTGACGCTCAGCTCGGGCGCGCACGCCTCTATTGTGACGCGTATCAAGATTATGTCGTCCATGGATATTGCGGAGCGGCGGATTCCGCTTGACGGGCGTTGTGAAATGGAAATAAACGGAGAAAAGCTTGATTTGCGTATTTCGACCTCGCCCACGGTATATGGCGAAAAGGCTGTATTGCGCTTGCTCACAAACAACTTTTTAAAAACGCAGGCAAAGGCGCATATGTTAGGGCTGAGTGATGCAAATATGCGTATGTTTGAGCGGCTTGTTAAGGTGCCGCGCGGTATTGTGCTTGTGACGGGACCTACGGGCAGCGGCAAAACAACTACATTATATACTATGATAAATGAAATCATGAATGTGCAGCTGAATGTTGTGACGATTGAAGACCCGGTCGAGTTTAAAATTGACGGCGCAAACCAAATGCAGATAAATAATAAGGCAGGACTGACCTTTGCAAGCGGTCTGCGCGCAATATTGAGGCAGGACCCCGATGTTATTATGGTCGGCGAAATCAGAGATACCGAAACCGCACAAATTGCAATACGTGCGTCTATTACGGGGCATTTGGTGCTTTCGACATTGCACACAAACGATGCGGCATCCACAATAAACCGCTTGGTGGATATGGGCGCGGAAACTTATTTGGTGGCGTCGGCGCTTGCAGGCGTAATCGCACAGCGGCTTATTCGCAAAATATGCCCGTATTGCAAGACGGAATATGAGTCATCTCCGGCTGAAAATATGCTGCTTGGGCTTCATGAAAGCGTGACGCTTCATAAGGGAAAAGGCTGTCCGCGCTGTAATTTCACAGGATATATGGGCAGAAAAGCAATACATGAAATTTTATTGGTAAGTGAAGAAATGCAGGAGCTTATTGCGTCAGGGGCTAATGCGCACAAAATTGCGGAACGCGCGCAGCAAGACGGAACAATAACCTTGCGTGATGATATGCTTAAGAATGTATTGTCGGGTGAATCTACGGTGGAGGAATTTATCAAGGCGGTATATACAATATAACATCTCGATTGAGAGGAAACGTTATGATTACGATTAACGAATTGGTGCGGCGGGCGCTCAAGGAAAACGCATCTGATATTCATATAACCACGGGCAAAGCGCCGGTGCTGCGCATAGACGGCGAGCTTGCAGAGCTTACAGAATATGGCGTGCTCGATGCGGACACAGCGCAAAAATTGATTTTGCCGCTCGTGCCGAGTGACAGAATGGCGGTGCTTATTGAAAAGGGTGACGTGGATTTTGCATATGCCATAGAAAATACGCGCATGAGGGTTAATGCGTTTAAGCAGCGCGGAAGCTACGCGGTGGCATTAAGGGTGCTTGCGCGGACTATTCCCACAATTGATGAGCTTATGCTGCCCCCTATACTAAAAGAATTTACAAAGCTTCCGCGAGGGCTTGTGATAGTGACAGGACCTACGGGCAGCGGCAAATCCACAACACTTGCGGCGATGATAGATTATATCAACGAAACAAAGCATTGCCACATCATTACGGTGGAAGACCCTATAGAATATATGCACAAGCATAAAAAAAGCATAATAAATCAGCGGGAAGTAAGTGAAGACACGGTGAGCTTTGCTTCTGCGCTGCGCGCTTCACTGCGTGAAGACCCCGACATTATACTTGTGGGGGAAATGCGTGATTTAGATACGATTTCTGCGGCAATAACGGCTGCGGAAACGGGGCATTTGGTGTTTTCCACGCTGCACACAAAGGGCGCGGCAAACACAATCAACAGAATCATTGATGTGTTCCCCGCAAATCAGCAGCAGCAGGTGCGTACACAGCTTGCGGAAAGCCTGCATGCGGTAATTACGCAGCAGCTTTTACCGGTTGCGACGGGCAGAGGACGGATTGCGGCGATGGAGATTATGGCGCGTACAGATGCTATAATGAACCTGATTCGTGAGGGTAAAATATTTCAAATAGATAATGCTATTCAAACAGGCAGGCAGCACGGTATGCAAACAATGGATATGGCGCTCGGCAAGCTGGTGCGCGAAAGAGTGATAGGAATGGAAGAAGCACAAAGACGGTGTGTAAATATTCAAGAATTAAAACGTTATATTTAACACTTGTAAAACACGTTACCGTTGTGTATAATAAAAATAGAGTACTTATGATGTTTTGTTAATGTAATATTTAAAAAATAGGAGGGAATTTTATGTTTTACAGAGCAATGTTAAAAAAGGAAAATGCTCGCAAAGAGGGCAAAAGGGCGTTTACGCTTATTGAACTTATTATTGTTATTGCAATTATTGGCATATTAGTGGCAATTTTGGTTCCGACAATGTTAGGTTTTGTGGATGACGCCAAAGCGGCAACAGGTCTTGCAAATGCAAGAACGGTGTACAGCGCGGCAACCGCAGGGCTTACGTCTATCGGGCTTAAGGCTGCTAACGGTGGTGCGGTTACAGAGGCAGAGCTTCAAACAGAGGTTACAAGGCTGCTGGGTAAAGACTTTAAAGCAGGAAGCTACACAATGGTAATTGAAGGAAGCGCAACGGCTGTAACAGGAATTACAAGCGTTACCTATACAGATCCTAAAGACTCCAAAATAACAGGCACATATCCAATACCGGCAAAACCGTAATACAAGTAATTAAAAAAAGCGCAGCAATGCGCTTTTTTTGTGCGACTTTATGGCAAATGTCGTGACGGAACAGAAAAAAGTAAAACGTAAGCAAACAGTGGAAAAAAGAGGCTCGGACGAGTGAGGAGCTTCTTTTTTGTGCAGTTTTGATAAATGCTGTGAAATTATTATGTGCTGATATATGAAAAGTTACGGCAAATTGTAAATTTAGGTTTGCAATGACAGATGAGATATGGTATTATAATACACGAAATTGATATTATTATTGATACTGTTTCCTGGGGTGTGCGTGACGCTTTGTATTTTAAACCCACATTCTAAATTCGGGAATTCGGCGTTTCTCAGCGGTGTGCAAGTCTGTTACGAGCAGAAAGCCTAATGCTGTGAATAGAATACCCACCTGCCGCGAGGCGGGTTTTAGAAGCAGAGCGAACGGCACTTTGGGTATTAAGATAGCGGAATTGTGTAATGGTAGCACAAACGACTCTGACTCGTTTAGTTAAGGTTCGAGCCCTTATTCCGCTGCCAAGTGAAAAGTCCTTTACAAAGCGATTTGTAGGGGGCTTTTTTGTTGTGTCTGTTTATAGAATTACCCTAATTGACTTATTTTTATTTTATTGAACGTGATTGATTAAAAAATCTTAACACTATCTTTACGGGATACCGTTCATCTTCACACTGTATTTAC
>JAVXIJ010000091.1:3774-5926 GCA_036648415.1 Christensenella sp. | reverse complement strand
AGCTTTTTGGTACTTTTTGGCGGTACAAAAAGTACGTTAAAAAAATAAACAAACACTATTGTGGGCACTATCGCAAGCTCTGTCACTCCCGTTCACTGCATGAGCGAATAGACAAAGACCTCGGGGCTCTGCCCTAACACCCTACAGTGTCAACATTAAAAAACACTCCGCACCGTCGCCCTCTTTCATTTTCAATCATCCGATACCCATTCAGTCAAAAAACACCCGACGGAACGCTTCCCTCGGGTGTTTTTATTGTGTTAATTTTACCCACGCCGCTTAATTTTTATCACGACGCGCCTATGCGGATCTTCACCTTCAGAAATCGTTTCGACGCGCGGATGATTTTGCAATGTAGCATGCAATATCCGCCGCTCATACGGGTTCATCGGCTCAAGCGTAATAGGCTTGCCCGTTTTAGCAACCGTGTTCGCCAAGCGCTTTGCAAGCTTCTCCAGCGTACTCTCACGCTTTTCGCGGTAGTTTTCCGCGTCCAGCATTATCTTTTTATAATCATCATTACCCTTGTTGACCGCAAGCCCCGTAAGGTATTGCAGCGCATCAAGTGTATCCCCTCGCCGACCTATAAGCACCGCCGTATCCGCGCCTATAATTTCTATCTTCATTATTTTTCCGTCCTGCTCTTTAACCTCGCACACCGCATCCAAACTCATGCGCTCAAAAAGCCCCTGCAAAAACACCTCAGGCGCACTATCGCCCGCCGTTTTTGCCGCAGTTTGAACATTTTCATCCTCAATAACGCTGTCTGCCGCTTTATTTTCGCGTTTTCTTGCTGCGTTTTCGCGTTTTTTCTCAGCATTTTCGCGTTTTTTGTCTACGTTTTCGCGTTTTTTATCCGCCGAATCCTGCTTTGCTTCCTGCTTAGCCGCCGAGCGTTCCTCGCGCGCGGAAGAAATTATACGGTCCGCTTCACTCTCTGTTTCATCTCCCTTTTCAGAAAGATGCACTACCGCATTTTTGCCGATTCCAAACAGGCCTTTGCCGCCCTCATGTATTATGTCTATTTTGACTTCATCAAGGGACAGCCCTAATTGCTCAAGCCCGGATAAAATTGCCTCATCCACGCTTTTTCCCTTTGCTTCAATAAATGCCACTATAAATCCCCCCTATTACGAAACGGTGATTTGTTGTTTTTCCAGTTTCTTCTTTTTAATTATATCCACAACCTTCATTTGTGCGAACGCATATATACTCGATACGAACCAATACAACGCGAATGCCGAGTTGGACACTGCGCAGAAAAATATCGAGAAAAGCGGCATCATCCACAACATCATTTTATTTGTACACCCTTGCGCTTCCTGCTGCTCCGTGCCTGCCCCCGTGGCCCCCATCATTGCGTTTTGCGCCGCCGCCGGATTAAACTTTTGCTGTAAGAACAGCGCCGCGCCCGCAAGTATCGGCAATATTAAATATCCGTTAGCGTTTGTCGGCGCGCCCAAGCTTTCATTCCAAAAACCATTGGCGCGTAAAATGTCAGTGGTGAGCGTATTGTACGCATCTGTCGGCACATACATTGCACCCGTGGAAAAATCGAGCAGCCCTTGACTGCGCAATAAATCCAGCGTCTGCGGCGGGATATAGGTTGAGTTTGACTGCACAAACGACAAAAAGCCGGTGCTTGGCGGCAATATTGATGCGCCTTGACCTATAAATGAATCCGGCTGCCAAAAATTGTGTATCCAGAAAAATGATGGGAGCTGTACGCTGCTTGCGCCGTTTTGCGCCG
This sequence comes from Christensenella sp., assembly GCA_036648415.1. Classification (GTDB taxonomy): domain Bacteria; phylum Bacillota; class Clostridia; order Christensenellales; family Christensenellaceae; genus Christensenella. The sequence goes on along the minus strand of JAVXIJ010000091.1, from coordinate 4,176 downwards.
CATCAAGTATGAGCCCTATTGTCTGCTCGCTTGCAAGCACACGCATTGCACCGAAGAACGCAAACAATATAGGCATTTGTATGAGCATAGGTAAACACCCGAGCATAGGATGAATCTTCATCTTGCGATAAAGCGCCTGCTGCTTCTTTTGCAGCTGCCCCGGGTTGTTGGCATAACGCTTTTGCAGCGATTGTATTTCCGGCCCCAACGCCGACATTTTGGCTTGGTTGCCGCGCTGTTTTAAATCAAGCGGCAATAACGCAAAACGTATAAGTATTGTGATGATAACGATACTGAGCGCATAATCCGCAAACAATCCGTTTATGCCTTTCATACATAATACAAAGAAATCCGATAAAAAATTGTTATATAAAAAATCCAAATTTGCATCCTCCGATGTGT
>JAVXIJ010000091.1:0-3674 GCA_036648415.1 Christensenella sp. | reverse complement strand
AAGAGCGCCCGATAAGCTTCTTTAAGCCGCCTGCGTACACGGTTGCGCACCACGCTGTTTCCGATTTTCTTGCTCACAGAAAAGCCTACACGCACTCCGCCGTATTTGCTTTTTACAAATATCAATGTAAAAAGCCGCCCGCCCGCGGGCTTGCCACGCCTGTAAACAAAGTTAAATTCCTTGTTTTTTTTAAGTGTGCGAATATTCACGCCAAATTACGCAGACAGCACTTTTCTGCCTTTTGCGCGTCTTCTCCTCAAGACATTTCTGCCCGCTTTCGTGCTCATTCTCTTAATAAAGCCATGTACGCGGCTGCGTTTTTGCTTTTTAGGCTGATAAGTCATTTTCATAGTTGTATTCTCTCCATTTTCTACATATAATATATTGACAGCGGCTGTAATTTTGCAGCTTTTGCCGTCATGTTTTTACCGATAAAAAGACGATTATTATTATATAATTTTTACTGTCAAGTGTCAAGGTGTATCACGCGCTGTACACTGTTTTTTCACACCTTTATAAATTTTTATTTCATATATATGGGGGTGCAAACCGCAACCACTCCTTTTCACACAACACTTTACATCTATATATGGTGTTTTCTGTTTTTTTTAAAATTTTATTCCTGCTGAAAAACCTTTTTTCTTCTGTTAATTTCTACGCGGCTGTGATATAATAAAACACGCGGAAAGCCTTGTGTTATGCACATTTTTGCATAAATTGTGGATAACTTTGTGGATAACTTACCCTTTATTTTTTCAAAACCCCGCCGTATCGCGATATGGCTTGTGCAAAAAGTTATCCACCTATATAATTTTTTTTATAAAAGTTTCCGTTTTTAGGCAAATAAGGTCTCGGCTTTAAGTTTTTAAATAATAAATCGGAGTGGCAATAATGAGCGTCTTTACTGTATTGTGGGAAAAAACACTGAATTATCTGGAAGAAGACCTTCCGATGTTTCAATTTAATGTATGGATAAAGGAATTAAAGCCTGTAAACGCAGACAATAATGTCTATTATTTTGAGGTGTCGAGCCCCATGCACAAAAACCTTTTAGAGGAAAAATATGCCGAGAAGATACGGCTTACCATGCAGCTTGCATACGATGAGCTTTACGGCATACCGGATGCGGACATACATCCCGCATTTATCATCAAAAGTGATACCCCGAGCATAAATATCAACGAAAAAGAAGAACTCAAAGAGAACACTGTCGCGGCGGCAGCAAGCGCAAATCTTAACCCATATTACACCTTTGACACATTTGTGGTGGGTGAAGCCAACAAATTTGCAAATGCGGGTGCGCTCGCCGTTGCAAAGGCACCCGGGCGGGCGTATAACCCGTTATTCTTATATGGCGGTGTCGGTCTTGGCAAAACACATCTTATGCACGCTGTCGGCAACCAAATATTGCATGACAACCCTGCGGCAAAGGTGATGTATGTCACGAGTGAAGCTTTCACCAACGAGCTTATACGCAAAATACAGCGTACCAACAACACGGCAAACATTGACCTTAGAGAGCAATTTCGCCGTAAATACCGCAACATTGACGTGCTGCTTATAGACGATATACAATTTATCGCCGGCAAGGACTTTACGCAGGAAGAATTTTTCCACACCTTTAACGAGCTTGAAGAAATGCACAAGCAAATTGTGATTTCTTCCGACCGTCCGCCTAAAGAAATGCCTAAGCTTGAAGAACGCATACGTTCGCGTTTTGAGGGCGGGCTTATTGCGGACATAAAAATGCCTGATTATGAAACGCGTGTGGCGATTTTGCTCAAAAAAGTACAGGCGCTGAAAATGAAAAATCCGTCTGTTTTACCTATAAACGATGACGCGCTTCATTATATAGCACAACAAAAAAATTCAAATATTCGTACACTTGAGGGCGCTTTGCAAAAGGTGCTTATGTATGCGGAGCTTCATAAGGACAAGCTTAACTCAAACGAAATAGACGCCTCTATCGCACAGATGGCATTGGAAGATTTTTTTGCAACACCCACGGTGCGCGCAATAACACCCAAAAGTGTAATAGGTGTCGTTTGTGAATATTTTAATATAACAGAAGAGGATATTCGCGGCACAAAACGCAATCGCGAATATGTTTTTCCGCGGCAGGTTTCTATGTATGTGCTGCGCCGTCTTACCAATAATTCGTATTCAAAAATCGCGGAGTTTTTCGGCAGAGATCATTCTACCATTATGCACGCGGAAGAAAAAATTAAAAAACAGTTAAAGGAAGATGCTGAATTAAAAAAAATTATAGCGGATATTGAAATGAAAATAACCGGATAAGTTGTGGATAAGTTGGTTTTTGGTTGATTTTGAAAATTTGAGTTATGCATAAAGTATTAACACCACTTGAACATTTTTTTGTTGGTTATGCGGAAGATATGCGTAGGGTGTGTGGAGATAAAAGCATGATATAGCGGTGTTTGGGGAGATATGCTTAGTATGCACACCCCCTACTGATACTACTACTACCTATATAAAGAATAATAACATGGAGGAACGCATCATGAAATTCACTTGTTCAAAAGAAGATTTATTGCTCGCGATCGGCACAGTAAATAAGGCAGCTTCTAAAATGCAGAAGACAATACTTGAGTGTATTTTATTTTCTTGCACGGAGGATATGATAACTTTAAGGGCAACAGATATTGCACTTGCAATTAAAACAGAGTTATCGGCAAGCATAGAACAGACAGGAACGGTTGCAATACCGGCACGGCTTTTATACGAAATTATAAACAGATTCGGAGAAAGTGATGTTACTTTTTCGAGTATAAATGAAAATTCTATAGAAATAAGTTGTCTTAATTCAAAAATTGTTTTGCAGCAAATGAACGCGGATGAATTTCCGGTGTTTCCGGAGTTAGAAAACAAAGAACAAATAAAAGTACAGCAAAAAGTGTTGAAGGCAATGATAAACCAAACGTTGTTTTCTGCGGCAATAAATGAAGACAAGCCTATTTTAACAGGGCTTTATTTTGACATTGAAAAAAACATGCTGACGGTAGTGGCGCTTGACGGTTACCGCATGGCGGTGCGCAGGCAGGTTGTTATTTCCGATATAGAAAAAAGCTGTGTTATTCCGGCGCGCACGCTGCGTGAGGTTTCGCGTATAATAGGGGACACTGAGGAAAACATAAAGATTTCCATAAGCGGGAATATGGCGCAATTTGAAGTGGGAAAAACAGAAATATATACTCGGCTTTTAGAGGGAGAATATGTAAAATACAAAAATTTGTTGCCCGCCGACGGTGCTACAAAGGTTACAATTGAAACGGAAATGCTTAAGGACAGCTTGGAGCGGGCGTCTATATTGGCGCGTGAGGGAAACAACAACGTTGTTAAATTTGAAATAAGCGAAAAAAATCTTGAAATTACGTCTAATTCGGAAATGGGCAATATTGATGAGCAAATTCCCGTTATTACTGTCGGGAAAAATTTAAAGATTGCTTTTAACGCGAAATATTTGTTGGATGTGCTTAAAAATTTAACGGAGCCGGAAATTATGATGCAATACAACACGGCGGTGAGCCCGTGCGTAATAAAGCAGGAAAATTCGGACGAGTACAAATATTTAATATTGCCTGTGCAGCTTAGGGAAGAACAGTGACAGAGGCGATGGTGTGGCGGACAGATGGGACTATTTTGAAGAAGTGGTT
>JAVXIJ010000090.1:1363-5962 GCA_036648415.1 Christensenella sp. | reverse complement strand
AGCAAAATGCGGAGGTCGATTTTGCGCTTTGCTTTGCCGATACCTATGAAGTGGGAATGAGCCATTTGGGAATCAACATATTATACGAGGTCATAAATTCTATTGACAATGTTTGGGCACAACGCGTTTTTTGTCCGTGGGTGGACATGATGGAGGCGCTGCGCGAGGCAGGCGAACCGTTGCGTTCGTTGGAGGCAGGCACGCCGCTTTGCGATTTTGATGTTGTGGGCATAAATCTTTCATATGAAATGTGTTATTCCAATGTACTTATGATGCTTGAGCTCGGACATATTCCGCTTTTGGCGGCGGACAGGACGGACGCCGACCCTATAATTTTGGGCGGCGGGGCGTGCACTGTGAATCCCGAACCGATAGCGAATTTTTTTGATTTATTTGTATTGGGCGAGGGTGAAGAGGTGGTGCGCGAGCTTTGCGCGATTATGCTGCGGCATAAGAAAAACGGGTTTTCCCGCGCCGCGTTTTTGGAGGATGCTGCAAAAACAGAGGGCGTGTATGTGCCGTCATTTTATGAACCGATTTATAATGAAGACGGAACTATAAAAGAAATTACCGTAATAAACGAGTGTGCGCCTAAAAGCGTGACAAAGCGCATAGTAGAGGATTTTGACGCCGCACAAACGATAAATAAGCCGGTGCTTCCGTATATCAACACGGTGCATGACCGCTGCACGCTTGAGATTATGCGTGGCTGTCCGCGCGGTTGCAGGTTTTGTCAGGCAGGATTTACAATGCGGCCGGTGCGCGAACGCAGGGCGGAAACGGTGCGCAGCATTGCCCGCGATGTGATACGCGCAACCGGGCATGATGAGATTTCGCTTTCCTCTCTTTCATCAGGAGATTATTCGCAGATTGATGAGCTGGTTTTGGGGCTTATTGAAGAATTTAAAGAGCAGCGTGTGTCGGTTTCGTTGCCGTCACTCAGAATTGACAGCTTTGAAAAGGATTTGGCGGCAGAGCTGCAAAAGGTGAGAAAAACAGGGCTTACATTTGCACCCGAGGCGGGCACGCAGCGCTTGCGGGATGTGATTAACAAAAACATTACCGAGGAAGAAATTATAGCTACTGTAATACGCGCATTTGAAAGCGGAGTGTCTACGGTGAAGCTTTATTTTATGATAGGATTGCCCACGGAAACCATGGAGGATATTGACGGCATTGCCAATATGGTGCGCGATATTCGCGAGGCGTTTTACAGTGTGCCCAAAGAAAAACGGCACGGATTTTTGAATATAAATGTGTCTGCGTCTTGTTTTGTGCCTAAGGGATGCACACCCTTTATGTGGGAAGCGCAGGATACGATTGAGGTTTTGAGGGAAAAACAGCAATATTTGCGCGCGCTGTTAAAGATGAAAGGCGTTAAGTTTAATTATCATGATGCGGAAACATCATTTTTGGAAGCGGTGCTTGCGCGGGGGGACAGACGGATTTCGGAAGTGCTTTTGCGTGCGCATAATGCGGGCGCTAAGATGGACGCTTGGAACGAATATTTTTCTTTTGAGCGCTATGTAAAGGCGTTCGAGGAGTGCGGCACAGACCCGACGTTTTACGCGAACCGCGTGCGCGGTGCGGAGGAAGTAATGCCCTTTGAGCATCTCAATAACCGTATAGATAAAGCGTTTTTGCGCCGCGAGTGCGAGCGTGCATATGAGCAAAAAACCACGCAGGAATGCAGAAAAGTGTGCAATATGTGCGGTATGCAAGGTAGCTGCAAGCTTGCCGAAAAAAAGGCATAGCGCAAGTGCTGCAATAGGGTATCAACAGAAATGTTTAACAAAAGGAATTTACTATGAAAATGATAATAAAATACAGCCGTCACGGTGCGGTAAAATATATTTCGCATCTTGATATGCAGCGCGCGTTTGGGCGCGCGATACGCCGCGCGGGGATAGACGCGGAATATTCGCATGGGTTTAACCCGCATATTGTGATGTCTTTTGCATCGCCGCTTTCGGTGGGGTATGAAACAGAGGGCGATTATTTGGAGTTGTCCCTTGCCTCCGACGCAGAACCGCAGGCGGTAATGAACGCGCTTGCAGAGGTTATGCCCCCGGGGCTGCGTGTGCTCGGCGTACACGCGGCAACGGACGGCAAAAAGTTAATGGCGCAAAATGAAAGCGCCGCCTATCATATAAAATTTCATTTTAAAAATGATGAGAATTGTGTTAGAATGAATGATACAGTGCAAAAAATAATGGCGGCTGAGTCTTATACGGCAACGGACAGACGCGGCAGAAGCATAGATATTCGCCCATTGATATTTGAGGCTGAGTGCAACAAGGATGTGCTTGCGCTGCTGCTCAGAAATGCGAGCGACGGGGCGTTGAACCCTGCGGTAGTGGCAACGGCAATTGACGCCGACGCGGAATATGATGTATGCAGACAGGATTGTTATGCGATTGTAAACGGACAAAGAATTCCGTTTAGTAAAATATAGTTTTGAAAAATTAAAGGAGCTTAGGATGGTAAAAAAAATTATCGCCGACGCCAATACGCACGAAGCGCGCGTGGCCCTTACAGAGGGTAAGGAGCTTGTAGAAATACAGGTGGAAACGCGCGGTAAAGAGCGATTGGTAGGCAATATTTATAAGGGGAGAGTCGCTAATATCCTTCCGGGAATGCAGGCGGCGTTTGTTGACGTGGGGCTTGAAAAAAACGCGTTTTTGTATGCCGGAGATATTTTATGTGACGAATCAGACTTTTTATTTGAAGAGGGTGCAGAGGATGCGCCCATCAAAAAAAAGCTGGATATTCCAAATATCAAAGAGCTTTTGAAGCCTAATCAGGAAATAATGGTGCAGGTGTTAAAACAGCCGGGCGGTACAAAGGGTGCGCGCGTTACAACGCATATCACCTTGCCGAACAGGCTGCTTGTTTTGATGCCTACTGTTGACCACGTGGGTGTTTCGCGCAGGATAGAGTACGAGAAAAAGCGCGAGGATCTAAAAGAACTTATGACGCGCTTAAAGCCGCAGGGCATGGGCGTTATAGTGCGCACGTTGGCTGAACAAGCAACGGAAGAAGAGCTTGAAGCAGAGCTGAAATTTTTGGTGCGGTTGTGGGAAAAGGTGCAGGAAAAGGCGGATTTTGTAAGCGCGCCACGGCTTGTACACGCGGAAGAAACGCTGCTTTTTCGCACGGTGCGTGATATGTTCACGCCTGATGTAGAGGAATTTGTAATCAACGATAAGGATTATTACGAAAAGGTGTTGGCGGTAGTAAATATTGTTTCCCCGGGTATGGAAAAACGCTTGAAATTGTTTGATGAGGGCGGAAACATATTTGATTACTATGAAATCGAGGATAAAATCGGCAAGGCGCTTGGGCGTAAGGTTTGGATGAAAAACGGCTGTTATCTTGTTATAGATGAAACAGAAGCGCTTACGGTGGTGGATGTAAACACAGGCAAATATATCGGTGAAGACAATTTGCAGGATACAATTTTAAACGCTAATATTGAGGCGGCGACAGAAATAGCAAAGCAGCTGCGTCTTAGGGATATAAGCGGAATAATTGTAATAGATTTTATAGATATGGATGTCGACGAAAACAAGCATATGGTTGTGGATGCGCTGAAAGAGGCGTTGAAAAATGACCGTACAAAGTCAAATGTGCTCGGTATGACAGAGCTTGGGCTTGTGGAAATGACGCGCAAAAAGACGCGGCGCAAGCTTTCCGCGCTCACGCAGACAACCTGCCCGTGCTGTAACGGTTCGGGGCGGGTGTACAACATGGAAAACATGGCAATGCGCGTAAGAAGAGAAATCATACGCACGGTAGAGCCGCAGGAATGCGGAATGTTTATAGTGGACGTTGCCAACAATCTTGCGGATTTCATTGTATCGCGCAACAACCAAAATCAGGCAATATTACCGCATTTTGAGAATGCGCATTTCTTTATTCGCAGCACAAAAGACGCACATCCCGAACAGATAATTGTGACGCGCGTAAAAGACAAAAGCGCGCTTGAGGGTACGCAGGTTTTTTGTTGACATCACGCGGTCTATATGGTAACATATTAAATTGAGCCGCTCGCATAGGTATGAACACATATTGTAATGATATGGACCGATATGCGGCGAGACTGGGCAAGGGAGGTAAAGTTATGTACGCAATAATTAAATCCGGCGGAAAACAGTATAAAGTTGAACCCGGCATGGTAATCAAAGTAGAAAAGTTGGACGCAAAAGTGGATGCGGAAGTGTCGTTTGAGGCGCTGATGACATCGGACGGCAAGACCGTTGCGGTCGGAAGTCCTATACTCACAGATGTTGTGGTAAAGGGTGTTGTGATTGCGCACGATAAGGCGAAAAAAATAATCGTGTTCAAGTATAAGCCTAAAGAAGATTATCGCAAAAAGCAGGGCCACAGACAGCCGTACACGAAAGTGGAAATTACGCAGGTCGGCGCTGAAATCGTAGAAAGAAAAGCTAAAGCGACAGCAGTTAAAAAAGCAGATACGGCAGAAAAAGCTGTGAAACCGGCTGTAAAAGCACCGGCAAAACCGGCTGCAAAAGCAACGGCTGCAAAACCGGCAGCTAAGAAAACAACAGCGGCAAAACCGGCAGCTAAGAAAACAAC
>JAVXIJ010000090.1:0-1263 GCA_036648415.1 Christensenella sp. | reverse complement strand
AAACCGGCAGCTAAGAAAACAACGACTGCAAAGCCGGCTGTTAAAAAAGAAACAAAGTCTGCTGATACAAAAGCAGAATAATAGGGGTTTAGACAATGAAATTTATGTTGGAGGCTTCTAAGGCAGCGGGGCGGTAAGCCACAAAGCTTTTAGGTGCTCAACATGGAAGTGAGGTGTTATTAGATGGCACATAAGAAGGGCGTAGGAAGTTCGAGAAACGGACGTGATTCTGAGTCAAAACGGTTAGGAATTAAGCGTTCGGACGGTCAGTATGTGCTTGCGGGCAATATACTTGTTCGTCAGAGAGGCACAAAAATTCACCCGGGTGTGGGTGTAGGTCGCGGCAATGACGATACTTTGTTTGCTCTTGAAAGCGGCATAGTAAAATATGAGCGCAAGGGCAGAGATAAAAAACAGGTTAGCGTTTACGCGAGCTGACAATGCAATATTAAAAAGGCATCCGCAGGGATGTCTTTTTTGTCGGCGGTATGTTTAAATGTGGCGGTGAAACCGAAAAAGTAAAACACAAGCCGTATAATTGTGGCTAATCAAAAAGTCGTGTGTTATAATATTTACGGGAATGAAGTTCTCCCATGGGAAACAAAACCGCTTTTAAAGCTGATGACTTCTGTATAAAGCAGAGGTCACGGCTTTTTTATTTTTGGAGGGAGTATTTATTATGATGATTGAGTTTTTATTGGTAGGCACAGGCGGGTTTATAGGCTGCTGTATGCGCTATCTTATATCAAAGTTAATGATTCCGCTGCATTTGCAGCTGCCGTTAGCAACATTATTCGCTAATGTGTTGGCAGGATTTCTCATTGGTTTTATAACCGGAATTGAAAAAAACACAGCATGGATCACGCCAAAAGCAAAGCTGTTTTTGACAACAGGTATGCTTGGCGGGCTTTCCACATTTTCAACGTTTGGTATGGAAACCATTTCGTTGTTTATGTCATCTGATTATATTCATGCTTTTGCAAATATATTGTTTAATCTTTCATTTAGCTTTTTGGGCGTGATTATGGGTATGATGACAGCAAAATTGTTGTTTAAAAACAACATTGCATAGGCACTGTAGGGGCGGACGCCCGCAGCTATTTGTGTAATTTTAATGTGTGTTTTGTATAGACACTGTAGGGGCGGATACCATCCGCCCGTGTAAGTTTGCTCGTCATTACCGCCTGTGGTAGTGCCCGCAATAACGATTGTTTATTTTTTTTAACGTACTTTTTGTACCGCCTGTGGTAGCGTTCAGCCAAT
>JAVXIJ010000089.1:0-6190 GCA_036648415.1 Christensenella sp. | reverse complement strand
GCCCATGTTTTTCATCCCTACAGCCTTAGGCAGCGGCGCGCCGGTTAAATCGCCCATTCTTTCAATCTCACATTTATACTGTACTTGCAATCTTTCTGATTACCATCCATAAATGCCACCTGTTGCTTGATACGCACGTTCTCTATCTGATATTCTTTTATCATTTGCGTCATATGAACCAAATGCCGTTCTCCTAATGTCAGGAGGAGGGTTGATAGGTTTGGGTGTTCTACCCCTTCTACCCCTTCTCCCCGCTCTTGCTGCTGCTTCCGCCGCCAGCCGTGCTTCCTCTTCCGCCGCCAGCCGCGCTTCCTCTTCCGCTGCTTTTCTGCGCGCTTCCTCTTCCACCGCGATACGGTACGCCAGCTTTGCCTGCTCGAGCGCCTGTGCGCGCCGCGATTGGTCAAGTCCGTCCATCTTCTGCGCCCAGCTCGATTTCACAGCAGAATTGCTTTTCATATAATTACCGTCAATGTCCGTAACCGCCTTGCTGTACGCGCTGTTCGCCGCGTTTGTCGCATTCCCGAAATCCCTCAAAAGGGCAGAATTCGTGGTTTCCGTCATGCCTCCGCCCAACCCTTGAGCCGCCATCCTTTGCGACATATTCTTGCGCCCCAGTTCACGCGTCACAAATGCCCCGCGCGCAGCATTATCCATGTTTTCTTTCGCCGTTTTTTTCGCCGAATCACGCTCCTGTTGCAACGAGCTTTGCTCGCTTTGCATAGCCGTATCATACCTCTTTTTTTGTTCCTCATAACCATTCGCGCTTTCATTGAACTTGTCCTCATAAATTTTGTTCCAATCCACTGCCATTTTTCTTTCCTCCTGATAATTTTTTATTTTACTTTTGATTTTATGTCATAATACACAGTCGCTCCGTAAAGTCCGAATGCCTCATTTTTCACGTTGTTCTCAAATTTCAACTGCGTTGTCACCACTTTTTTCAATTTTATTTTTGTGAAAATCACATTTACATCCGTATCGGTGTTAAATGTAAATCTATTGAAATCCAAGTCCTCAAATCTAAATACATCTGCCTGTTTTTCATCCGCCGACACAAATGCTCCTGCGTCCTTCAAATAAATTCTGACGCTTGAACGCGCATACGGATTAAGTTTGGTGTATATACACTTTAGCGTTTTATAACGGGTGTACCCATCAAACGAAACCTCGGGAGTTGTCCATCGCGCAAGTATCGCCGCGCCGTCATCGTTGTAGGATGACGATAGCTTTTGATTAAAAAATCGCATCACACGCCCGTCCTCCGTGCCGAACAAAAGCCTGCCGCCGTCTTCAAACCAACACCGCACCGGCACATTTTCCCAGTAATACCATTCATATTGATATTGCTCCGCGCCCTTACCCTTATAATTTTTTTGCGCCGCGTCCGCCACATATACATGGGAATTAACCGCCACATACAAATATCCGTCATGCTCTGTTGCCACAGCATTTGAAATTCCCGCCTCGCGGCATAATTTCTTGTTAATAAGCTCACTTCTTGCCTGCGCATATTGCTCAGATGTAATCGAATTTGTAGAAATCGCAAACATCCCCTGCCTCGACAAAAACATATGATCATCGCGCAAATTCTTCATGCAATGCGCCGATACAGCCCCCACACCCGCAATGCCCGTCTTAATCGGAAAGCTTATTGTGTCCCCGCCTTTATCATCACTTTTCATGCTTGCCGTACGCAAAAACACAGTGGCATCCTGTCCGTTTTCCTCTTTTAATATCGCCAGCTTTTCACCGCTGTAAAGATAGCCCATAATGCGCGTGTTGTCCTGCCCCACAAGCGAATACATGTTTTCGGGGAAATATGTAGGTAATCCGAGCGTCCCCTCCGTAAAATCCGATACAAAGTCACGGTTCGGATAATCAGGATTACCCGTCACAAATAAACGGTTAAATCCTCCCAACCCCCACAACACCCCCGTTGTGCATTTATTGATTATGCTTGCGTCATTTTTCTTGCGATATGTGATTTTTAGGTTGTCCTCACCCCTCAACGGCGTTTCTCCGATTGCGCTTGTAAAAGTAACCTTGCCGTTTGCGTTGTCCGCATTCGCATAGCTTATCGCCGTCCATGTGCCGTTTGCGTTTAACTTTTCGCACTTTTCCACACCGATAATGTCCCTCGCGTCCAGCTGATACACCGTCGCGGAAGCGTTTGCGCAAAAACTGTTTGTCCTAAGCGGCGTAAGCATATTAAACTGATCCTTCATTGTTCCGCCGCCCGCAGGCAGCGCCCCGATTGTAGAAGTCGGCACATACGCAATGCTTTCGGCGCTCACCGCCGTGTTGCCGTCATAGCACAAAAGCTTTTTACCGTCCAATATCCACAGCCTGCTGTCCATCTGAAACGCCGTGCTGCGCGCGTCATTCATGCCGTCATAAAGCTCCGCGAGCGTGTTGTCGCTTTTCCACAAATATAGCTTTGTGCCGCTGTGTATCACCCTGCTCACAGCCTCTTTTTTAACCAACCGAAATATTCCGTTAATTCTTGCGTTTAATTGAATCAGCTTTTCATATCCGAATCGCTTCACAGGTCTGCCGCTTTGGTCGGAAATCATGTTGATTGAATCAGGCGAGCGAGATGTGCTCACCGCCCCGAGCTCGCTTTCAAAATCCACACCCTTAAACTGTGAAAAATTCATTGTTTTAGTCGCCACCGACCGCGGTAAATTCGCATTTAATGTCAAAACCCATCACCTCCGTAAACGTCCGTAACCTCTTCCCATATCCCCTGCGAAAGCTTAATTTTGTTTGTTTCATAATTAGCATTGCAAATATTCGCTTTGTCGTTTTCATCATCGGCAAACAACAGCCAATACGCAAGCCCATAGCGCATCACCCCCACCAAAACGGTGTATTCAAACGGAATAACATCCGTAAGCGCCGCCATTTTCGGCATCTCTGTAAGCGGTAACACCCCCCGCGCAATTCTGCGCGTATTGTTACATTCAAATAAATCCACTATCAGTTGATTCGTGAGGTCCACCGCATATTCCGCATACCCCTTTTCATATCGTTTTTCCTCCCCCATCACCGACATTGCCTGCCTTAGTAACTCCTGTACTGTCATACTTTGCTCCATTTTGCCCTCCTGCTTTTTAGGGTACAAAAAAAGAGCGAAAGCTCGCTCTTCTTCCCGTCCCGTTTCTATTCTGTCATTATACTACATAAATCCCGACAAAATACGACATATACCCGACACAAAATTCATTTCCGTTACATCGCCGCGTAAACACCCGTTACACCGTCACGTTTTGCCATGCCGACCGCCACCTGCTTGCCGATTTCAATGCCGTTTTGCCGCAAAAATCCGCTCACCGTTTCATAAGCAAGCTCATAAAAATTATTGTTTTCCGAAAGATGCCCCAAAAGTATCCCTTTAACGCCCGCCTTAACAAGCTTTAACGCGGCGCTCGCCGCATCATCATTTGAAAGATGCCCTTTTGCGGAAAGTATACGACACTTGAGATTATACGGGTACGGCCCGCATTTTAACATTTCCACATCGTGATTTGATTCCAGCACCACTATTGACGACTCCGAAACCTGCGCCAATATTTTCTGCGTTACGTGCCCCAAATCCGTCATAATGCTGACCTTTTTATCGCCCGCGCTGACGCTGTAGCCAAACGGTCGCGCCGCATCATGCGATATTTCATAAGGCTGCACGCACAAATCCTTAACATAAAAATCCTGCTCATCTATAATACGTATGTTTTTTGTTTCAACATTCCCTAATTTTTGTTCCATTTTGCACCATGTTTGCTCGTTTGCATATACCGGAATGTCAAACTTCCGCGATATAACGCCCACCCCCGCAATATGGTCCGTGTGCTCATGCGTCACCAATATACCGTCTATTTCCTCCATGTGCACATCGGTTTTTTGCAGCTCCGATACAATCTTAACGCACGAATAACCCGCGTCCACCAACACCTTAGACGTGTCTGTTCCTATGTATATACAATTTCCCTTTGAACCGCTGAACAGCGGCGCAATCTTGAGCTCCATATATTGTGCCTTCCGTTGTATCTTAATACATTTTATTGTATACCTGTTTTACCGTATTTTCAATCGAATTTATCCTGAACTTTGCATTGCTTCGCACTTTTTTCGCCCCACTTTTCATGTTACTGTTACTTTATAAAAATTATTTTACATAAATTATGACTTTTTCATGTTTTACTGTTATAATAGAAAAGGCGGTATTTTTATATTACTTCATATAAAGGAATTATTATTATTATGATATCATTGCCGGATTTTTTATCGCAATTAGGATCTAACCCCGCACTTTTGATTACTGTCATACTCACTTTGGCGGTAATACTTGTGAACGGGTGGACTGACGCGCCCAACGCTATCGCAACTGCGGTGTCCACGCGCGCGTTGCGTCCGCGTGTTGCAATCGCCATGGCGGCTGTTTGCAACTTCTTAGGTGTGCTTGTTATGACGGGCATAAACGCGACTGTTGCATATACAATATACAGCATGGTCGACTTTGGCGGAGATTCACACGACGCACTTATTGCTCTTTGCGCCGCTATGGTCGCCATAGTTTTGTGGGCCACCGTCGCATGGCGCTTCGGCATTCCCACCAGCGAAAGTCACGCGCTTATCGCGGGCCTTTCCGGCGCTGCAATTGCTCTTCAAGGCGGGCTCTCCGGCATCAACGGTGCTGAATGGATCAAGGTGCTGTACGGTCTTGCACTCTCTACCGGGCTCGGGTTCGGGCTTGGATGGGCTTCCGCAAAGCTCACTGCCAAAATCTGTAAACACAAGGAACACCGCAAAACAACAAAGTTTTTCCATTACGGGCAAATCGGCGGCGCGGCGGCGATGTCCTTTATGCACGGCGCGCAAGACGGTCAAAAATTTATGGGCGTCTTTTTATTGGGTATTTTTCTTGCCAAAGGGCAGGCAAATGTTTCTACATTTGAAATTCCGATTTGGCTCATGATACTTTGCTCCGCTGTTATGGCGCTCGGCACCTCTATCGGCGGCTACCGCATCATCAAAGCAGTAGGTATGGATATGGTGCATCTCAAAGGCTATCAAGGCTTTGATGCGGACGTTTCGGCAACGGCGTGTCTGCTCGTTTCTTCACTCACCGGGCTGCCCGTAAGCACCACGCACACCAAAACCACAGCCATAATGGGTGTGGGCGCGGCGCGCAGAATATCCTCTGTCAACTGGAGCGTCGTAAAAGATATGTTTATGGCATGGATTCTCACCTTCCCGGGGTGCGGAATTATCGGCTTTTTGATGACTTGGCTGTTTATGGCGATTTTTTAATACGCTTTAATTTAGATATATTATTTAAAATCTTTGATTTGAAAGGGTTTTTATCATGGCTAAAAAACACGATTTTGATTATTTCGGCGCATTCGTCACCTTGGCAGACTATGCTTGCAGCGCCTCCACAATTTTAAGCGATACTCTGCACCATTTTGATCCCGACACAGCGGAAGAATCCATGAACCGCATTCACGAGATTGAACATTCCGCAGATGATGCTAAGCACAAGCTGATGAAAGTGCTGATACGCGAATTTCTGCCCCCTATTGAACGCGAGGATATTACTACGCTTGCGCAGAAAATAGATGATGTAACGGACGCCGTAGAAGATGTTATGGTGAAAATCTATACTTTCAACATACGCGAAATGCGCCCGGAAGCTCTTGAATTTATGGATATTATTGTCGCGTGCTATAGCTCCCTCAAAAAAGCAATGGAGGAATTCCGCAACTTCAAAAAATCCCCCATACTAAGCGACTGCATAATCGAAATCAACGCGCTTGAAAGCGACGGTGATCAGCTTTATACCCGCGCAATGCGTGACCTGCACGTCAAATCCAAAGACCCTATCGAAATTATGGTTTGGTCTAAAACCTTTAATTATTTTGAGGGCTGCTGTGACGCGTGCGAGGATGTCGCAAATATGCTCGAAAGCATTATCATGAAAAACAGTTAATATGCCTTTAACCAAAAAGCACTCATTTGTAATGAGTGCTTTTTTTATGTTCTGTCATCCTCTGTAGTGGCGCGACGCGCCTACAAGGTCAAAACCTTGGGGCTCTGCCCGCAAACCCCGCAAGGTCAAGACCTTAGGGCGCTGCCCTAAGACCCGCAAGGGAGCAAGCTCCCTTGACCCGAAATGCTCCGCATTTCT
>JAVXIJ010000088.1:0-6193 GCA_036648415.1 Christensenella sp. | reverse complement strand
TTGCCTGCGCATAATCAAGCATCGGAAGAGCAAAAGGTCTGCTGCCCGTTGCGATAATTATATTTTTGCCGCTGATTTTCTCGCCTGTGCCCGCAAGCGTAAGCTCTTTTTTGCCGCTCATGCGCGCCGTATCTTTATACACCGTAATCTTGTTTTTCTTCATCAGGTATT
Source organism: Christensenella sp. (assembly GCA_036648415.1). GTDB lineage: Bacteria > Bacillota > Clostridia > Christensenellales > Christensenellaceae > Christensenella. Next base: position 6,022 of record JAVXIJ010000088.1, on the reverse strand, counting down.
CAATACCCGACACCAGCCGCGCGCTCACCGCGCGGCTGCGTTTTTGCGCTTTTTCATAATCTGTTTTTATTTCGCCCACAGAAAATCCGAATTTCTCGCCCTCGGCAAGATCTCGTACAATCTCCGCATTACGGAGCAAGGATTTTGTAGGTATACAGCCCCAATTAAGGCATACACCACCCAAATTTTCCTTTTCCACAAGCGCCGTTTTTTTACCGCCGAGCGCTGCTTTTATAGCAGCTACATAGCCGCCCGGACCGCCGCCGATCACAATTACATCATAACTCGCCATAGTTTCTCCCCCGTCAGATCAGCAGTTCAGGCATTTCCACAAATTCCTTTAAGGTTTTGAGGAAACGTGCCGCAGGTGCGCCGTCTACAATACGATGGTCAAACACTAACGTCATCTTAAAGGTTGTGGTGAGCTTTGGATTACCAAGCTCGTCAGGCACAAACACTTTTTTCAGTGCGCCTACACCGAGAATGCAGCATTCCGGCGGATTTATTATCGGTGCAAATTCCTCTACACCGAACATTCCTAAATTGGTAATTGTAAATGTGCCGCCGCTCATATTTTCAGCACTGAGTCTTGAGCCTTGTGCATCCTCTACCATAGCCGACAGATTTTCCGAAACCTCTGTAAGGCTCTTTTTGTCGGCATTTTTTACCACCGGTACCATAAGCCCTTTTTCCGTATCAACCGCAACTCCGACATTTACATCACGCTTCACAAGGAAATCTGTACCCTCAAGTATCGTATTTATGTTGCGATGCAGTGTGAGCGCCTTTGCCGCCATTTTCGCTAAAATAGCATCCATGCTGATTTTAACGCCCTTTTCCTTATACTTTTTACGCAGATTAAGCAATGCAGTCGCATCTGCCGTCGTCACCAGCGCAACACACGGTTTTTCAAGTGTGCTCGCAGTCATACGTGCCGCAATTGTTTTTCTGATTGAGGTCATGGGGAATACGTCAAGGTTTTCGCCCTCCGCAGCCATTGCTCCGCCGTTTGCAATAAATGCAAGCACGTCCTTTTTAACAATACGTCCGCCCACCGTTGCCGGCGGCACTCTGTGAAAATCTATACCGTTTTCCTGCGCTATTTTTTTCGCCAACGGCGATACTCTTACCCGTGCGCCCGACACTGCCGGTGCCGGTGCCGTATTAACAACCGCCGCCACCGGAGCCGCCGCCACAGGAGGAGCAGCTTTGGCTTCCGGTTTTTCCACTGTAACAGACTCTTCTTTATATTCCTCACCTTCATCAGTGAGTACCATAATATCTGAATAGCATTCTACTGTCTGACCCTCGTCCGCCAATAATTTAGCAACGATACCCGACTCTGTGGCATAAATTTCCTGCGTGGATTTGTCTGTTTCCGCTTCCATAATCGCGTCGCCATCCTTCACCACATCACCCGGGCTCACTAACCACTTTGCAATGACAGCTTCTGTCATATTTACGCCTATTTTAGGCAAAGCCATTTTTCTTGCCATAATTCTACCCTCTTCTTATTTGTTGTCGAGAACCTTATAAACCGCGTCCTTTATCTTCTGCTCATCCGGAATGCAAAGATCCTCAAGACCCTTGTTATACGGCATAGGAACATTAAGCGCGCCCACACGCACCGGAGGTGCATCAAGAAGATCAAAGCCCCTATCGATAATTTCCGCAACAATATCGCCCGCCATACCGCCTCTGAGGTTTGCCTCTTGGCACACTACAACATGGTTTGTTTTTCCGATAGAGTTCATTACTGTATCATAGTCAAGCGGCAGCAAAGAAATAAGGTCGATAACTTCACAAGAAATCCCTTCCTTTTCAAGCTCCGCCGCAGCTTTTTTCGCACGAATCGCCATCATGGAATATGCAACGATCGTTACATCCGTACCCTCGCGGCGAATTGCAGCTTTGCCAAACGGTACAGTGTAGTTTTCGCCCTCATCGCCCTCGGGCACTTCGCCCTTGATCTGATAGCTTCTCTTGTGTTCAAAGAATATTACGGGATTATCATCACGCAGCGCTGTTTTCATCATGCCCTTTACATCATAGGGCTCTATCGGTGCTACCACCTTGAAGCCCGGAACATGATTAAACCACGCTTCAAAGGACTGAGAATGCTGAGCCGCAATTCCGCCGCCCGCGCCAAACGGTGCGCGCACCACCAAAGGCATATGCACTTTACCGCCGAACATATAACGCATTTTTGCAGCCATATTCACCAGCTGATCCATGCCAAGGGTAATCCAATCGGAATACAGCACCTCTACCACCGGTCTAAGCCCCGTTGCCGCCGCGCCTACGCACGCGCCTACAAATGCAGGCTCTGAAATCGGTGTGTCTATTACGCGGTCTTTGCCGTACATATTCATAAGGTCAAGCGTAATGCCGAACGGGCCGCCGCGCACGCCGATGTCGCACCCCATCATAATGATACTTGGGTCTATTTTCATTTCTTCTTTAAAGGCATCATTTAGTGCCTGTCTAACGGTTACTATTGCCATTTTTATTTTCCTCCAACCTTAGTAAATGATTTCGCCATCAGCATAGATATCGTCATAAAGCGTATCCGCCGACGGTTCTGTGCATTCGTTCTGCGCGTATTTTATTGCGTCCGCGACTTCGTCGATTGCCGAGCGCTGAATCGCATCTACTTCTTTCTCGCTCAAAAGCTTGTTCTTAAGGAAATATTCTTTCATGCGCTTGATAGGCTCGTATTCCCAAAACACTTTGTCTGCATCTAAATCTCTATACCACTGGTCGTCCGCCACAAAATGGCCTAACAGACGAATAAAGCGCGCCTCGATAAGCGTCGGGCCGCCGCCTTTTCTTGCTTTATCCACAGCCTTTTTAACTGCATTATATACTTCAAATACATTGAAACCGTCAATCTGCACACCCTCAATTCCATAACCGATTGCGCGCTTATAAAGATCTGTTTCCTTAGCAACCCAACCGATTTTAGTAGCAATTGCATACTGATTGTTTTCAATAAGGAATATTGCAGGAAGATTCCATGCCGCCGCCATATTTATGGATTCATGCCACACGCCCTGATTTGTGCCGCCGTCACCATGAAAACAAATGGTAACGCCCTTGTTTTTCAGAACCTTTGCCGAAATCGCGCTCCCGACAGCAATCGGCATTCCGCTGCCGACAATACCTGTAGCGCCGAGCATTCCGATGTCAACATCGGCAATGTGCATTGAGCCGCCCTTGCCGCGGTTCAGTCCTTCATATTTTCCGTGAAGCTCCGCCATCATTGCGCGAATATTTGCGCCCTTAGCAATTGTGTGCCCGTGACCGCGGTGTGTGGATGTGATGTAATCCGTCTTTTTAAGATTTTCGCAAGCGCCTACAGCGATTGCTTCCGCGCCCACATAGGAATGTGCAAGGCCGTAAATCTCGTTTTTCATCCACAGCGTTTTTACCTGTGAGTCAAACTCTCTGATTAGGCACATTTGGCGATAAATCCTCTTTTGCTCGGTCATCGACATACCTGCCGGCGCCTTTAGCTCGGTCAGTGCCGGCAATGCTTCCTTAACATAAGCCTGTGTTTTCTTATCCATTATTATTTCCCCTTTGTCTGTTATTCCTTAACTCGCATCCCGCGCTGCAATCGCGCACAAATGCGGTTTACCGTCTTACTTCAACGCCCGCTAATTTTTCATAGTGGCGAATGATGGCATCGTGATCGTTTTTCTGCATTCCCGCAACCTTAAGCCCCTGCATGATTTCCATAACCTCTGCCGTGAGCGGAACAGGCGAATTTACTGTGTGCGCGCAATCCAATGCGTTCTGTAAATCCTTGATGTGCAGCTCGATACGAAATCCCGGATTAAAGTTACCGTCAAGCACCATGGGCATTTTTGCATCCAACACCGTTGAACCTGCAAGCCCGCCGCGAATTGCGTTGTACACCTTTTCAGGGTCTACGCCGTTCTTTGTTGCAAGCACCATTGCTTCGCTCATTGCCGCAATGTTCAGCGCAACGATTATTTGGTTGGCAAGCTTTGTAACGTTTCCGCTTCCCACTTCACCGACAAGCACTGCGGAAGAGCCCATTACAAGCAGCATTTCCTCAACTTTTTTGAAGGTAGCTTCATCGCCGCCCACCATAATGGCAAGTGTACCCTCTACCGCCTTTGGTTCTCCGCCCGATACAGGTGCATCGAGCAGTACTACGCCTTTTTTATCACATTCCGCCGCAATTTCTTGTGACGCAATGGGCGAAATTGAGCTCATGTCAACAATTATCGTGCCCGCTTTCGCAGTTTCAAGCACACCGCCCGCCCCGAGCACAACTTCCTTTACATGCGGCGAATTCGGGAGCATTGTAACTATAAGCTCCGCCTCATCCGTCACCTCTTTGATAGAGGACGCTGCCTTTGCGCCTGCGGCTTTGAGCTCCTGCACCGCGCCTGCGGCAACATCATAAACTATGAGGTCATAACCCGCTTTGACTAAGTTTTTTGCCATAGGCTTACCCATTATTCCCAAGCCGATAAATCCAACCTTTGCCATTTTTATATCTCCTTTTTAAAATTATTAAATTTGTGTGAGCGCCGTTCCGTCTTTTATTTTTTTACAGGATACTCGAACACTCCGCCGGGGTCCATTACCACCGGAATAGGTGAACCCTCACCGTTTTTGTCCTTCATAAGATTCAGCAGCTGCTCAAACTCGCGGACATCCGGATTGTCTTTATCCGCATAGTGGCACGCCACCGCATATTCAAGCCCCAGCCATTGGCAAGCAAGTGACGCCTCATACGGTGTCATTTCGCCCGTCAAAAACTCAGGCAGAAAATCAAAACAATTTTCAATAGTTACATTTATAAGCCCTACCTGCGGCTTATGCAGCTCCCCTATGAGCTTCATATCGGAGAACAACGCCGTATCGCTTGCGTTGTATACCCGCGTGCCGTCGGGCAAATAAATTATAAATCCAAGTGCAAAGCCATCCATTACCACACCGCTTGACAGCCGCACAGATGAACGGTGCATGCTTACGACCGGCCGAACAGTGATACCGCATTGCCGCACCGCAAGCCCCCACACGCATTGTGTAATCTGCTCTGCCGGAACTCCCTGATCTATTAAAAGATTCATGGTTTCTCCGCCGCAGATAATTTTGCTGTGGTCGCGCAGCGCAACCTTAGGCGCATCCTTCATGTGGTCAAAAGCACCGTGGCTTACAATGATAAGGTCGATTTTCGGAAGATCGTCTGTTTTAAGAGGCGCCTTAGGATTATCGTCGATATAAGGGTCAATCAGTATGTTTTTACCATCGTCCGTCGTGATTAAAAATGACGCAAAGCCTAAAAACTTAAATTTTGCCATATGTATCTCCTCCAATTTGAATTTTGAAAAGCTACACGCCGCATAATATCGAAAGTTATGTTTAACGTTAAACTAATTCTATCAAGCCTGTTTTTATTTGTCAACCCCTTTTGTCAAAACACCAACAAAGTTATTTTTTACGCCAACAATGTTCAGCACGCCGATTCCGCCGCTAAAAGCCGCCCGTTCCGCGCGCGGCGCAACTGTGCAAGCACTTTTTTTACGCAAAAAAACGCGCCTGTTTATAAAAACAAGCGCGCGTTCATATGCAAAATATACTGTCATAATTCTTTTCTTTATTGCTAACCCAACAAAATATATAGATTTATTTTAGTTTAATTTGCTGGTTTTCATCATTTGCAATTTTAGCAAGAGCCGCAACATCCAACGGATAAACCCCAAGCTCATGCGTTTGTTCAAGAAAATACTTGTAATTTTGCGGCTTAATCCCCTTATGAATAGAGTTGCTGGAAGAAATTATATGCCCTCCGAAAAGCGACGCGTCAAGTATGCAGCGGGCCGTTTCGCGGCGCACATCCATAAGCGGCTTTTCCACCAACGTTTTTACGCAGTCAATATTTCCCTTAAGCGCAATGCGATTGCCATAGGTCTGCTTCATATATGCAATATCCATGTCCCCAAGCGGGTCTATCGGGTCTAAGCAATCTATGCCGGAATCC
>JAVXIJ010000087.1:0-6272 GCA_036648415.1 Christensenella sp. | reverse complement strand
CTCGCCTTAGCTACGGCTAAGCGTCGCTCAGCTGCCTTGCATTGCTGACAAGCGGCTAAGCGAGAAATCTTCGACCTGAAACATTTGGATTTTTGTTCTGCTGCCAGGCAGTGGAACGACGAATAGTGAACTATTCGGAGCGATACTTACGGGCGCAGCAGGCAAAAAGACTTTGTTTCAGGCGTATTGTTCGACTCCCGTCACCTTAAGCATCACATTGCGGTGTTTGACGTGCTGAGGTCATGCGAGATATGCGGAAGTGCGGACACTTCCATTAAGCAGCCCGTGCCTAATGATTTTTCTGAGATTTTTCGCGAGGCGAATATTTGTGCAGTATTTACAAACGGAAAAAAGGCGCACGAATTATATAATAAGTATTGTGCAGCGCTTCTTGGGCTCGAGGCTGTTTGCCTGCCGTCCACAAGCCCTGCAAACGCGTCCGCGAGCTATGAAAAGCTGATTGCGGAGTGGACAATTATTTTAAATTATTTGCGTGTTTGAATTATAGGAGGAATAAGATGAGCTTATCCATTTCAATTGCCCTGTTTTTTGCGGTTACAGTTATGTACATCATGATTATTGACATTTTTACGGTGCTGTTTCGTATGTCGGGGATGTCGGAAGAAAAGGCGAAATTTCAGGTAATATCCTTGCTCACGAACAGCGGTTTCACCACAAAAGAGAGCGAGCTTATTACGGGGAAGCTGGTGCGCAGGCGGTTGGGGCGCACGGTCATGCTCTTTGGGTATATTTTTTCGGTGACAATTATTACGGTGTTTGTAAATCTTTTTATGAATTTACCAAAGGCAATGCAGCAGGATTTTTGGACGCTTACGGTGGTGCTGCTGATGATATTTGTGGCATTTATGATAATAAAACGCATTTCAGGGGTGAAAAAGAAATTCAGCACGGTGATTGAACGGCTCGGCAGAAGGCTGATGTTTCACGGGCAAGTCAACATAATAAGCGTGATAGACCAATATGCAAAGGGCGTGGTGGCGGATGTCGGCGTGGACGTGCTTCCGGAGGTGCTGGTGGGCAAGACGCTTGAGCAAATAAGTATGCCTACTGCATATGGGGTAAGAATTATACTGATACAGCGAAACGGGCAGGTGCTGGATTATATCACAAAGGATATGAATGTTGAGGCGGGGGATAAGCTTGTTGTTTTCGGACGTTGGGTAAAGATAATAGAGCTTTTTTCTGTGGACAAAAATGAGAAGCATGAGGATGATTATTCAGAGGAAGAAAGTTAAATGAAGTAAGAGAGGTATTTGCGGTGTATACGTTGATTTTGCTTGTTGCGCTTGTTGCGGTGTATTTGGTTTTGCTGAAGCTCTATATAAGAGAGGACATCGGCGGAGAATTTGACCATGCCACGAAATTAAAAATGACACTCAGCGCAACATTTTGCGCAGTGGGCGCGCTGGGGCTTGTTTCAAGCGTTATATATGGATTGCCGGACGTGAGCATTGCGGCATCCGCGCTGATACTGTGTGCGCTTGTATGCGCGCTGACGGGTGATTATTTTTTGCGGTTTATTACGCGGGACGCTAAAAAATTTAACCGCGGTGTACTGTTTTTTGCGGGAGCGCAGGCGTTTTTGTTGGCGTCTATGTTTTTTGTTCAGGGGGTTGGGGTCGCGGAGTTTATTGTTACGGCGGTGTTGCTCTGTGCCGCGCTTGTGCTGATGAAAAAGCAAAACTGGCAGCTCGGAAGCTCGCAGATACCGCTTACGGTATATATGATTTTGCTGTCACTTATGATGGCAAAGGCTGTTGTGACGGTTGTGCAGGACGGATTCAGTTCAATTTCTTATTTGCTGACAGCGGTGGGGGCGGTGCTTTTTTGGACATCTGATTTGCTGTTGGGGATTTGGAATTATCACAGCAGAAAAGACAGCATAAATGCAGGAAATTCTGTCACTTATTTTGTGGGGACGCTGCTTATTGCCATTAGTTTGCAGCCGCTGTTTATGGTGTGAGAAAGTTGAAATGAAATTAAGGATTTATGCATAAAATAAAATAAATATTCATAATGTTTTTTGTAAAATTGATGAAAAATACTTGTAAGAAACACATGAAATCGGTTCGAGTTTCGCACAGGGCGCAAACACGCATATTACCGCTGAAAAACAGAGTTATCCACAGAAAATTGTGGATAACTTTTTATTATGAAAACGGCTGTGCAGAGCCATTTGAGAGCAGCTTGGGTGCAAATGTAAAAGTGACTTATCCACAAATGCTAAATGGCGTTGCAGCGCTGAAAATACGTTGTCAATAGGTAAATCAAAAATAAATGAAAACTTTCGGATATTTTAACATAAATACTTTTTTTATACATTAAACTGCATAAAAAAATCTGCGGTATAAACCGTAGATTTTTGTTTTTAATATGCTTTTATGTGCAGCTGTATATCGTCAAAGACGCAATTTGCCGCTTACGAACGCGTCAGATATTCGTGCATACTTTTTGCCGCGGTTTTGCCTGCGCCCATGGCAAGTATAACCGTTGCCGCACCTGTCACGGCGTCGCCGCCCGCGTATACGCCCGGGATGGAGGTTTCGCCTGTTTGCTCGTCAGTGATGATACCGCCCCAAGGCTGTGTTTTAAGCTCGGGAGTGGAGTTTTTAATCATAGGATTAGGAGATTGACCTATTGCCACAATTACCGCTTCTAACGGAAGTACATATTCGCTGCCTTTGATTTCCACGGGTCTGCGCCGTCCGGAAGCATCGGGCTCGCCCAGCTCCATTTTAATATCCTTCATGCCTACTACATTGCCGCGCTCATCGCCCAAAATTTCCACGGGCGCTTCCAGCAGACGAAAATCTATGCCCTCTTCCTTTGCGTGATGCACTTCCTCAAGACGTGCGGGCATTTCGATTTCGCTTCTGCGGTATACAATATATACGTTTTCCGCACCAAGACGCTTTGCGCAGCGCGCTGCATCCATTGCGACATTGCCGCCGCCTATTACGGCAACGCTTGAATATGGCTTTATAGGAGTGTCATAGGATGGATATTGGTATGCGTGCATGAGGTTTACGCGCGTCAAAAATTCATTGGCGGAATATACGTCATTGAGATTTTCGCCCGGGACTTTCATAAATGTGGGTAGACCTGCACCGCTGCCGATAAAGATTGCCTCATAGCCCATTTCTTTAAGCTCGTCTATGGTGAGCAGCTTGCCGATAACGGAATCCAGCTTAATTTCCACTCCGAGTTCCTTTAGAACGTTGATTTCGAGGTCCACGATTTCTTTGGGAAGACGAAACTGCGGAATACCGTATTTCAGTACGCCGCCTGCCGTATGAAAGGCTTCAAACACAGTGACATTATAGCCCATTTTAGCAAGATCGGAAGCGCAGGTGAGCCCTGAGGGGCCGCTGCCCACAATTGCGACTTTTTTATTTTTGGGCGGAGCAACGTCACTGCCGCCAAGCGCACCTTGAGAGGCTGCATAGTCTGCCGCAAAACGTTCCAAACGTCCGATGCCGACGGGCTCGCCTTTTTTGCCGCGCACGCAGAATTTCTCGCATTGGCTTTCCTGCGGGCATACGCGCCCGCACACAGAGGGAAGTCCGTTGGTGGCGGTGATTGTTTTGTAGGCGTGCATGAACCGACCTTCTTTAATTTCGTGAATAAATGAAGGAATATTGACTTGCACGGGGCAGCCCTCAACGCATGGGCTGTTTTTGCATTCGAGGCAGCGGAGGCTTTCTTCCTGCGCCATTTCGGCGGTATATCCGAGCGAAACTTCCTCAAAATCAGTGGCGCGCACTTTGGCGTCACGTTCGGGCATTTTTACTTTTTGGGGCGACATATTACGTTCCATGTTATTTATCCTCCGCCATTTTGATGAGGTTGCAATCGGCGCTGCGCTCTTTCATGCCGTCATACATTGAAAGACGGCGCATTGCCGCGTCAAAATCTACTTGATGTCCGTCAAAATCGGGGCCGTCTATGCACGCAAATTTGGTTTGCCCGCCCACTGTAAGCCGACAGCCGCCGCACATACCGGTGCCGTCAATCATTATGGGGTTCATGCTTACCACGGTTTTGATGTTGTATTTTTTTGTGAGCTGTGAAACAAATTTCATCATGGGAATAGGGCCGATTGCCACTACAAGGTCGTAAGCCGCGCCTGCCTCGATTTGCTGCTTCAGCGCATCTGTTACAAAACCGTGCACGCCGAATGTTCCGTCATCGGTAGTGATGATGAGCTTGTCGGAGGCATCCGTCATTTCTTGTTCAAGTATGATGATGTCCTTTGTTTTAAAACCGGCAATCATATCCACACGGACGCCCATTTGCTTTAAATGCCGCGCTTGCGGAAGCGCGATTGCGCAGCCAAGACCTCCGCCGATAACGGCGGCTCTTTTAACGGAAGCATCAAAATGTGATGCGACCCCCAAAGGACCGACCACATCAAGTATGAAGCCACCAGCGCTCATTGCGCCTAATTGGGTAGTGGATTTGCCTATTTGCGCGAAAATTATGGTGACTGTTCCTGCCTCGCGGTCAAAGTCGGCGATGGTCAGCGGAAAGCGCTCGCCTTTTTCATGTGTGCGCAAAACGAGAAATTGCCCGCTCTGCGCTTTTTTGGCAATAAGCGGTGCGTCAATCACCATTTTAACGACTCCGTTTGCCAATATTTCTTTTGTTAAAATTTTAAACATAATGTTCTCCCATTACATAATAGTCAAAATACGTGTACCAAAACATTATAAACTAAAAATGCGCGTATGTACAACCCAAATTGCCGAAATTGTGAAATTAACGGTTGACATTATGTGCGTCGAATAATAATATAGTAATAGTAAATGAACGCACGTTCACTTTGCGGCAAAACGACGGGAGAGAAAACTATATGGAACAGACAATAGATAAGCGCGCAGAAATGATGGGAACGGCGAAAATCTCAAAGGCAATTGTCCGTCTTGCTATTCCGGCAATAGTGAGCATGGTGGTAATGGCAATTTATAATATGGCGGATACATATTTTGTAAGTATATCGCCGCAGAAATATCTCGGCACGGCTGCGGTATCGGTTTTTATGCCCGTAATGCTGTTTACGCAGGCGCTTTCCATTTGGTTCGCGGCAGGCGGCGCGGCATATGTGTCGCGGCTTTTGGGCGCAAAGGAAAAGGATAAGGCGGACAGAACGGCAACAACCACAATAATAATGTCGTTTTTATCGGGGGTCGCGGTGGCGATAATCGGCTGTATTTTCGCAGAACCGATTTTGCTGGCGCTCGGCGCATCGGGTGATACAATAAATTTAGCAATGGATTATGCGCTGATAATGCTTGTCGCTTCACCTGTGCAGCTTACAAACATGGCGTTTAACAACTTATTGCGCGCGGAGGGCAGCGCCGTGCAGTCTATGGTGGGCATGGTGACGGGCGCGGTGCTCAATATGGTGCTCGACCCGATTTTTATATTCGGTTTTGGGATGGGCGTTAAAGGCGCGGCTGTTGCAACGGTGATTTCGCAGTGCGTTTCGTTTGTGATACTGGCATCAAATTATTGGAGAAAGAAAACGATTGCAAGGTTTTCGCTTAAGGGCTTTAAATTTCAAGGGAAAATACTTTCGTATATTGTTCGCATAGGTATGGCTACATTTTTGACACAGCTGTTGTCAGCGGTTGGGTTCGCGGTCATAAATATATGCGCAAAGCCGTATGGGGATGCTGCTATTGCCGCGTTCGGGATAGTGAATCGTATTCAATTTTTGGGCTTTGCGATAATGTTTGGGTTTGCCCAAGGGTATCAGCCTGTCGCCGGATATAATTTTGGCGCGCATAAATTTGACAGACTTAAGTCGGCGATGAAATTCGGAGTTTTTGTTGCGCTTTGTATCGGTGCGCTCGTTACTGTTGTATGCAATACGCTTGCCGTGCCTATGATGAGCTTTTTCACAACAGATGCGTCGGTTATGCAAATCGGTGTGCCGGCAATGAAGTGGTTCACGGCAGGGTTTACAATTACGGCGTTTACGTTGATTATGATTATGACATATCAGGCATTCGGCAGAGCCACGGGGGCGATGGTGCTGTCTGTTTTGCGGCAGGGGGTGTGCCTTATTCCGGCGGTCATAGTGCTGGCGGCGGCATACGGGCTTGCGGGTATTATGGTTGCGCCTTTTATTGCGGACGTGGTATCGGGCGTTGTGGCAATTGCGTTTGCAACGAAGATATTTAAGTACATCAAGAAAACAAAAGATGAATATGCGTTGGGGCTTTTGAACCCGAATGCGGAACAATAAG
>JAVXIJ010000086.1:4893-6343 GCA_036648415.1 Christensenella sp. | reverse complement strand
GGACTCCTATGAATGCTATTATAGGGATGTCGCAGATTGCGTTGCAGAGCCTTGACAATAAGGCGTCGGCCGCGGAAAGCATTGAAAAATCCCTTTATGCTTCACAATATCTGCTGGCGCTGTTAAATGATATTTTAGATATGTCTAAAATCGAAAGCGGAAATTTGACGCTGAAAAACGAGGTGATTGTTTGCAAGCGTTTCTTAGGCGCGCTTAGCACAATTGTCGGTGCACAGGCGGAAATAAAAGGTGTACATTATGTTGTCACAGAGTTTGAGGGCTGCGAAAGCGGCTATATGGGAGACAGCGTAAGACTTCAGCAAATTTTAATAAATATTCTTACCAATGCCGTTAAGTTTACACCAAAGGGCGGAACGGTGAGGCTTGATATATCGCAAGTTGATTCCGATGAAAAAACAGCAAATATTTGCTTTGAAATCAGCGATACAGGTATCGGTATCGGCGAAGCGTTTTTGCCGAATGTTTTTAAGCCTTTTGTACAAGAGCATAGCGGTTCTACCGGTGGTTATGGCGGCAGCGGTTTGGGGCTCGCGATTGCAGCCAGCCTTGCAGAGCTTATGGGCGGGAATATTGAAGTCAAAAGCACGCTTGGTGTGGGGACGACCTTTACAGTGAATATTCCGCTTGGAATGTTGACGGATGAAATAACGTCGCAAAAAGAGAAGCTGAGTACGGACAATAAAGAGAAATATGATTTTAGCGGTAAGAGAGTTTTGTTGGTGGAGGATCATAAGTTAAATGTTATTGTAGCTAAAAAATTGTTGGAATTTAAAAATGCGCGGGTGGATGTTGCGGAAAACGGCAAGGTAGGGCTTGAGATGTTTGCCGCTGCGCCCGAGCACACCTATGATATGGTTTTGATGGATATACGAATGCCGATTATGGATGGGTTGGAGTCGGCAAAGGGGATAAGGAGCTTGAAGAGCGCGTGGGCACAAATCGTGCCGATTATAGCGATGTCGGCTAATGCTTTTGAGGATGATGTAATAAAATCTAAGGAAGCGGGAATGAATGTGCATCTTGCAAAGCCCATAGAGTCAGCGCTTTTTTATCAAACGATCAATGAGTTTATGCCGCAGAAAGGTGATAAGTAAATGGATGAGCTGTTGGAAAAGTTAAAGGTGTACGGCGCGGACATTGAGGGCGCAATGGGACGTTTCTTAGGAGATGTGGATTTATATAAGACGTGCTTTACGGCATTTGTGCAGGACGAGGCGTTTGAAAAATTAGGCGAAGCCGTCACAGACAGTGACTATGAGAAGGCTTTTGAGTGCGCACATACGCTAAAGGGCATTACCGGAAACATGGGGCTTACCCCTCTTTACAAAGTAATTTATGACATGGTGGAGCTGTTGAGGAAGCATGAGTACGCGGATATTCGGCATTGTTATGCAGAAATATCGGAGCAGCTCAAAAGCCTTAAAGAATT
>JAVXIJ010000086.1:0-4793 GCA_036648415.1 Christensenella sp. | reverse complement strand
GTAAAAACACGCTGTAAATTGTCGTTTATGGTTGTGTTTTTGTGATTATTTTGTTAGTATATATAGTGATTGCCGATAGATATTGAAAGCGCGGCATATGTTTTTCACAGAAATGTGTATTTTATCAGAAAGTTTAAATAAATGGTGATTGCGTTATGAAAAAAAGAATTGGTATTTTGACAAGCGGGGGAGATACACCCGGAATGAACGCCGGAATTCGGTCGGTGGTTATGGCTGCCGATGCGGTGGGCTTTTCCGTGATGGGCATCACAAAGGGTTATTCGGGACTTATTGACGGCAGAATTGACCGTATCAAAACAGAGGACGTTGCGGGCATTGTTGAGCGCGGCGGAACGATACTCAAAACGGCGCGTTGTGAGGAATTTAAGACCTCCGAGGGGCAGCAAAAGGCGCTTCAGGTTATCAAGGCGTTTGATATATCGGGCATGGTTGTAATCGGCGGAGATGGTTCTTTTGCGGGGGCAAAGGTGCTTTCGCATTTGGGCGTACCCACCATAGGAATCCCGGGGACAATAGACAATGACCTTGCCTATACTGATTATACAATTGGATTTGACACCGCTGTAAACGGCGTGGTAAATGAAATGTCGCGTATTCGTGACACGATGAATTCCCATGAGCGCGTGGGCGTTATTGAAGTGATGGGTAACAAATGCGGCGATATTGCGCTTTATGCGGGCATTGCGGGCGGCGCGGAGCACATCATAATTCCTGAGATAGAGTTTGACATTGATTATATTTGCGACAGGATTTTGGGAAGCCGTATTAAGGGCGACATGACGAGCATTGTTCTTATCGCGGAGGGCGCGGGCAAGGGCGAAGCGGTCGCAAACTATATGCGCGCGAAAGCAAAGCTTGACGCAAAGGCGATTGTACTCGGATATATTCAGCGCGGCGGTACACCGTCGGCGGCGGACAGAATCCGTGCGACAAGCATGGGCGTGCGTGCGGTGCAGCTGCTGGAAAAGGGTATCGGCGGCAGAGTTGTAGGGATGAGAGATAATAAAATTATCGATGAAGATATTGATGAAGCACTTTCTAAGGAAATGATTTTCCGAAAAGATTTGTATGACGAATTTAACATCATGTCTGAAAACAGACAGTGACGGACGAGCAACAATCGGGAAATGCTTAAGGGCTATAACACGAAAAGGGCGTGAGTATTATTAACACATTTGCGGTGCCGGAAAGCGTGAAAATAGGCTGCGGAATATTATATCCGCGGTTAAAAGAATTTATAAAACCCACCGACCGCGTTATGCTTATTGTGGATAAAGTGGTAGATGAGCTATACGGCAGGGATGTTTATGCGTGTTTGGAAAACCATTGCAAAGAGGTAAAACGCGAATTTGTGCATGCGGGTTCGCTGCGCGAAGCGTTTTTGATGTCATACTATATTGTGAACCGTGATTTTGACGCGGTGATCGCAATGGGCGGCGGCAAGGTGCTCGATGTCGGCAAATATGCTTCATCAATGTCTAAACGTCCGTTTGTAAGCATTCCGACGGCAATTTCGCATGACGGTGTTGCGTCCCCTATTGCCGTGCTGAAATGTGACCATAATTCTGTGCGCAGTCTTGATTGCAAAATTCCGTCATACATTATAATGGATATAGATATAATTAAAAAAGCGCCGCGACAGCTTATTATTGCGGGGCTCGGCGACCTTGTGTCCAACATCACAGCCCTTAGAGATTGGGAAAAAGCTGTGCTTGCGGGCAAGGCGAAAATGGATGATTTTGCGTACATCATATCGGGCACGGCGGTGCGCGCGATTTTGCAATATACCGATGCAAGTATTGAAGACACCGCGTTTTTAAATCAGCTTGCGGAGTCTATTGTGCTTTCCGGGCTTGCCATGAATATAGCGGGAAACACCCGCCCTTCAAGCGGTGCGGAGCACCTTATAAGCCATGCTATCGATGCAATGGGCAAGGGAACTTTTCACGGAATACAGGCGGCAATGGCGAGCGTGCTGGTGGAATATCTTTATGGCGGGGAATATGAATTTATACGCGATTATTTGAAAAAATTCGGCATACCCACAAGCTTTGAAGAGCTGGGGCTTACATATGAGGATTATGTGCAGGTTATGCGCACGGCGCGCGGCACACGCAAAAACAGATATACAATTTTGGATGAAATTTCATATGACGATGCGTCATTAAAGCAAATATATGAAGCGGTTTATGGGGGAACGAATGGAAAATCATGAAAAACGCGGCAGAGTAAACCCGGGCGCGGCACGGCTTAACGAAATTGAGTGTTTTGTGCTTGATATGGACGGAACGATAAATTTAGGCGAGCAGCTTATAAAAGGTGCTAAAGAATATATAGAATGTATGCAGCAAAAGGGAATCTCGTTCTATTTTTTTACCAATAATTCTTCAAAAGCGCCTATTGATTATGTAAAAAAGCTTGAGCGTTTGGGATTTACGGGAATGACGCGTGAAAACATCATGACCTCGGGCGATGTGATGATACATTATTTAAAAACACATGGCGCAAAGAACATTTATCTTGCAGGCACAAAAGAGCTGGAAGCGCAGTTTCGCGAGGCGGGATTTACGCTTTTGGGTGAGGATGCAGAAGCCGCTGATTTTGCGGTGTTGGGGTTTGATACGTCTTTCGCATACGAAAAGGCGAACACTCTTTGCCGTCTTGTGGCGGCGGGTGTGCCGTTTACGGCGACAAACATTGACAGGGTTTGCCCAATGGAGGGCGGGAAGTTTTTGCCTGATTGTGCATCCATTGCAAAAATGATTACTCACGCAACGGGCGTGCAGCCAAAGTTTGTGGGGAAACCGTTTATAGAAACGGTAGACTATATACTTGCAAAAACGGGCAGCGCCAAGGATAAAACCGCAATAGTGGGCGATAGGCTGTATACGGATGTAAAAACCGCCGTTGTGGGCGGAATAGTAGGCATTGCGGTGTTGTCGGGCGAAATATCTTATAATGATATTTTAGAGGGCGATGTTGCGCCTGATTATATTTTAGACAGTGTGTACGATATTTATACTGAAATTAAATAAAAATCGGAGGAAACCGAAATGAAGTATTTAGTGGGAATTGATGTAGGAACGAGCGGTGTAAAGTGTCTGGTAATAGATGAGGCGGGCAAGGTTATAAGCTCTGTTACAAAATCATATCCTCTTTATACACCCAAGCCGGCATGGAGCGAGCAAGACCCGGCGGATTGGTGGAAGGGCACAAAAGAGGCGTTAAAAGAGCTTTTGAGCGGGGTAGACAAAAAAAAGCTTTGCGCAATCGGCTTTTCAGGGCAGATGCACGGCTTAGTGCCGCTTGACAGCGATAATAAGGTGATACGCAACGCGATATTGTGGAATGACCAGCGCACAGAAAAAGAGTGCGAGCAGATAATTGCGGGGGCGGGCGGTATAGACGGGCTTGTCGGGTACACCAATAACACAATGCTTACGGGCTTTACGGGCGGGACGCTGTTGTGGCTTAAGCAAAACGAGCCTGAAAATTATGCGCGGCTGGCTACATTTGTGTTGCCTAAGGATTATATTCGTTATTGCTTGACGGGCGAAATTGCAACGGATGCGTCGGACGCGTCGGGCACAGGATTTTTTGATGTAGCAAAGCGCGAATGGGCAAGCGAGCTTGTGCAAAAAATCGGTTTTGACATTGCGATATTTCCTAAGGTTTATGAATCAGATGAAGTTACAGGGCATATTACGGCGGCGGCAGAGGCGGAAACGGGCTTGCCGCAGGGGCTGCCTGTTTACGGCGGCGGCGGTGACGCGGTCATACAAAATACGGGTATGGGTATTGTAAAAGAGGGCACACTCGGGGTTGTGATGGGCACGTCGGGCGTGGTCGCAACGGCAATGAACAGCTTTGGGAAAAATGAGAACGGTAAATTGCAATTTTTCTGTAATAACGCTGCCGGAAAATATATGGTGTTTGGATGTCAGCTTTCGTGCGCAGGCTCTATGGAATGGTATAAAAACACATTTTACGGGGACAGCGCAGAACCGTTTAAGGAAATAAACGAGGGGGCGGAGGCTTCCGCTGTGGGCGCAAACGGTGTTATATTTTTGCCGTATCTTTCGGGCGAGCGTTGCCCGCACCCTGACCCTGATGCGCGCGGCGTGTTTTACGGCTTGTCGCTTTTGACAAACAAGGGCGATATGGCGCGTGCGGTAATGGAGGGCGTTACATTTGGGCTTTGTCAAATGTATGAACTGATACTAAAGACGAATCACAAGCTGAAAATCAGCGAGGTTATATTGTCGGGCGGCGGCGCAAATTCCAAGCTGTGGAAGCAGATAGTCGCGGATGTGTTTGGATTGCCCGTGAAGATACTTGCGGGCGCGGCAGAGGGCGGCGCATATGGCGGCGCGCTTACGGCGGGGGTCGGAGAGGGCATTTATGCCGACCTTGAGGACGCGGAAAAGGTGCACACCGTAAAGGAAATTGTTGAGCCGATAGCGGGTAACCATGAGGCGTATGCCAAGGTTAAGAAAATTTATGATAAGCTTTATGATGATTTAAAAGATACCTTTAAAATGTGAAAATTGTAATTAAAAAAATGCGGACGCGGCAAAAAGCGCCCGCATTTTTGGTGTACGCGCATTTTGCGATGTGATTTTTTATGTGTATATGATTATATTGTGATATAATAAAAACATATGAAAAGCAAAACAGAAAAGCTGACGCATCCTTTTGGTGCTGAGTTTGACGCATATTCCAAGATATTGATTTTGGGGACGTTTCCGTCGGTGAAGTCGCGGGAAAATATG
>JAVXIJ010000085.1:0-6411 GCA_036648415.1 Christensenella sp. | reverse complement strand
GGCGGCGCAGGAAGGGAAGTTGGATCGTAACGGGATAGAGCTTGTTATGCAAGAAGAACGGGCGGCAGACTACAAGCTGACTATAGCGGGAGATAAGCTTAACAAATATTTTCCGAAAGATTACACGCCGAAACAAAAAGAAGAAATTATATTCAAAGCACTTGAGCTGTATTACAAGAAATTAGAACGAATAAAACAGACAAGAGAATGTGAACGCTAAAACGCTTATGTGAAATGGCATAGGCGTTTTTATTTTGTCGTTTTTGAGGGGAGGTGAGGATAAATCATGTATTTTACGGAAGGGGAAGATATAGAGTACGAGCGCATAATGCAGGAAATTCCCGGTCATAACCGAAGAAATATACGCACAGCAAAGGAACGAGACTGCCCCTGCTGCCTGTATTACAACAAACGGAAGAAAAAGTGCCGCTTTAGTTATTGTATTGTATTTGAAGAAGAGTAATGGCAAAAAAACATATATTTACATAGTGGACAAGGAAAAAGCGCGGAAGTACAATAACAACATAGTAAAGAAACGGAGGTTATTGCGATGAAGCATATTATTCTGAAAATATCCGCAATATCAATTTTGGTAGCTCTGATGATTGGTTTAGCAGGATGTGGGCAGGAGCAGTTTGCACCCGCCGAGGTATCAAATACAGTGCAAGCAACTGCAAGTGCAACCACAAGTGTAACGGCAAGTGCAACTCCGACAAGCACAGCGACTTCATCTGCGATAGCCTCACAAAGCGCGATTCCAACGCAAAAAGCACAAGAAATCGAGAATACTACAGCGGTAAACTCTGACAAGAAAGACCCTGAACAAAAAGACCCTGAACAGAAAAGCACAAACAGAAAAGCAACGTCAGCTGCCGATCGGAATTCCAATGCAGGAACAGAGTCAGACGACGAAGATCACCCTGAGCCTGCAACTGTGCCGGAAAGTACAGATTCTGTGCCGGTTGCGACACCTGCTCGAGCGCCCAAACCAACACCGACGCCCGAGCCAACGTCAGCGTCACCGCAAAGCGGGTATGCATATTGCTCGTGCGGCGCGAAATTGGCAGCCGGCGAAATCGAGGAACACATGATAAACCACGCTTTAAACGGTGAAAGTTGCAGTTACAGAACCTACTGAGATAAAAACACCTTGAAGAGCTTGCTTAATAACGGCAAGCTTTTTTCTTTTGCCCTTTTAAGAGGACAAACTATTTGTTGAAAGGAAAAATTACATGAAAAATAGAAAATTGAGAATCATCAGCATGATACTGATGGTTATTTTGTGTATTACGCTGATTCCAACGTCGGTCATGGCGAAAAGCATTGACACTGCTATTATTGCAGATGTTCCTGAACCAAGTTCAATACAATCGGCAGATCAAGCGATTACTCCAACGCCGAAACAAACTGAAATTATACCGACCGAAGCAATGTCGATTGACGTGCAGCCGGAGCTGACCAAGGTGGTCGCTCAACCGCTGGTGTCCGTCACCTATCATTACTATGATGTGGCGCAGGGTGCGGCGGCGGTTATGTCTATCCACAAATATAACGCGATTGCAATGCAAAACGGTGAAAGTATCATCATTGCGGCAAATAAATTTCCAAAGCAGGTTACTGTCAGCACCGAACCATCGCGGTTTCGCGTGGTCGCGGATGGAGAAACAGATGTCACCGAGCAAACAGTATACAATGCCGAAACAGGTAACCTCACCCTGCCTGCCGGATATATGGGGCATCAAATTGCCGTGGAGTGGTACTGCCCCGATACGGAAATAACAGAAATCCCCATTAAAGTGACTGTTTGTACAAAGACGCATAGCGAATTTGAGACTGTTGTGACCGACCTATTGCTGCCGTCAAATACAAACAGTATAACAATCCCAATAGCAGAATCGGAAAACTTGGTGGTATCACAAAACGGAATAGATATTGACGAAAATATATACAATGTAAAGGACGGAAATCTTACCATTAACACGCCCGCACTTGGCGGAGATATTTCTGTTTCTGCATATGCGCCTATGGCAAAGAAAGGCAGAAGCACGGATTTTACGCAGGTAACCCATACTCGCAGCAGTGAGCAGATATATTATGGATATTACACGAGCTACTATACTGCCAACGGAAATGCGGCATTTTGTCTTGATCCGAATGTAAGCGGTCTTAACGCAGGGACTTACGAAGTGAGTAGCTTTTTAAACCGTGGTGCGGACGATTTACTTATTAAATGCGCATATTATCTTTATGGCGGCCCGGGATATGACAGTGTGAAAAATAATTTGTTTGAAGACCCTGATTCACCTGAAACCTATGGCCTGTGCCATGCGGCGGCTGCGTATGTGTATCTCAATGACCCGTCCGCGTTCAAAGGTCTGTCAAGCGCGGTCATTAACCATCTGCAACAGGTTATCGCAGCGGTGGATATGCAGCCCATGCCACCCGCAGGCTTTGATGTTTTCCTATACAATGTGGGAAGCGCAACGAATCAAAGTCTTATGAGCTGGGACTACACGCCCACGGGTAATCTTGAAATTCAGAAAATATCAAGCAATCCGGAATTAACAAATAACAATCCATGTTACTCTCTTGAAGGGGCTGTATTTGATGTGTTTGACAGCGCCGATCAAAAAATCGGCACAATCACGACGAATGCAAACGGCAGAGGCAGACTGGACGGACTTACGGTGGGTTCCGGATATTACATCATAGAAACCACCCCGCCCAAAGGATTTGCGCTTGAACAGGGCAGAATATCTTTTGAGATCGTATCAGGGCAAACATCGAGTGTGGATGTGCTAAACAAGGCGCAGAGCGACCCGACAAGCATATTTCTAAAAAAGCAGGACGCGGATACAAACAGCGAAAACGCACAAGGCGCTTTGGGTCTAAAGGACGCGCAGTTCACGATTAGGTATTACAAAGGATATTACTCCACTGCCGACGAGTTAAACGGTGTTATTCCTGAACGCTCTTGGGTAGTTAAAACAAACGATAAAGGCGTAGCATTGCTGCTGCCCAATTATGTTGTGTCAGGCGACCCGTTGTATTATGACAGCTCAGGGAAAATTCCAACCCTGCCCCTTGGCACAATGACGGTTCAGGAGACCAAACCGCCGGTCGGTTATCTCAATAACGACGAATTATTTATTCGCCGGATCACGCCGAACGGAACCATTGAAGCTGTGAGTACATATAACGCGCCCAATGTGAAAGAAGCCGTAATACGCGGCGGAGTGAGCATAGAAAAGTGGGATGCGGAATTGAATCGAAAAAATGATGTGCAGGGCGACGGTACGCTTGCGGGCGCGGTATTTGAAATCTACAACCGCACGGGTGGCGATGTTGTCGTTGGAAATAAGACATACAAACCAAATCAGGTTGTGCATACCTTGACCACGGACACAGCGGGAACGGCAACTACCGTAAATAATCTTTTGCCTTACGGCAGCTACGAAATCATAGAAAAAACACCGCCCACCGGCTATCTTGGAACAGGCGTACTCAAACAGATGTTTGAGATCAGAAACAATAGTGTAATCGTCAATTTGAAAACAAGTGCCACAACGATAAAAAACAATGTCATTCGCGGCGGCGTAGAGATTGAAAAGTGGGATGCGGAACGCAATCAACAGAAGCTAAGGCAAGGTGATTCCACTCTTGCGGGCGCGGTGCTCGAAATTTGGAACAGAAGTAAAAACAGCGTCATTGTCGGCGGCAAGGAATACGCAACCAATACCGTGGTGCATACAATGACTACGAACGCGGACGGTTATGCGGGTACGGCGGGCAATCTACTGCCTTACGGCAGCTACGAAATCATAGAAAAAACACCGCCGACCGGCTATCTTAACACCGGCACAATAAAGCAAGCATTTGAAATCAGACAAAACGGCATAGTGATAAGTTTGAAATCTTCGGATAAAGTCATTAAAAACGATATTATACGTGGCGGCGTTCGTGTGGAAAAGTGGGACAACGAAACGAATAAGCATAAGCCGCAGGGCAATGCGACGTTTGAGGACGCGGTATTAGAGATTGTGAACCGCGGTAGCAATGCTGTGTTGGTGCAAAACAAACTATATGGTGTAGGCGAAGTAGTCTTTACTATGACAACAGATAAGACAGGATCGGTTGTTACATCCAATGACCTTCTTCCCTATGGCACTTATGAAGTGCGGGAAACCAGACCACCCGCGGGATATTTGCATACGGGCGTATTAAGCAGGATATTTACGATCCGAGAAAATCTGAAAATCGTGGAATTGAATACGTCCGGCACAGCTATTAAAAACAACCCGATCCGCGGCGACCTGCGTGGTGTGAAGATTTCGGATGGTGACGCAAATCGCATGGATAACATACCGTTCAAGATCACTTCAAAAACCACAGGCGAAAACCATATCATCCTCACAGATAAGAACGGAGAGCTGAACACACATTCCGATTGGAATCCGCATTCACAGAACACAAATCAGGGAAAAACAGACCGTGACGGGATATGGTTTGGAGAGTTAGGTACGCTCAACGACGATTTGGGCGCGCTGCCATATGATGATTACATCATTGAAGAATTACCGTGTACAGCCAACGAGGACAAGGAACTGCTGAAATTCGAGGTTGAAATCTATCGGCATATGATGGTGCTTAATTTGGGGACACTCACGGATGATTACATTATGCAGCCGGAGATATTCACGACAGCAATAGACAAAGAAACGATGGAAAGCGATGCTTTTGTATCCGATACAACCACGATTATAGATACGGTGTATTACAGCGGTCTGAAAGCAGGCGGGGTATATACGCTGAAAGGCATTCTTATGGATAAGGCAACAGGCAGCCCGCTTAGCATCGACGGAAAGACCGTCACTGCTGAAAAAGAATTTCGCGCAATCAGCAACCCCGGCAGCGTGACGTTGGAATTTACATTTGATTCGTCTGCGCTAAAGGGGAAAAGCGTCGTGGTTTTTGAAACTCTTGAGCATGAAGGAAGAGAAATTGCCACCCATGCGGACATTGCAGACGAGGGGCAAACTGTGACGTTCCATGAACCGAGCATAAGCACGACAGCGACGGGAAAAAACAGCGAAAAAGTATTGGATATATCGCGAAAAACGACAATCGTTGATGAAGTGAAATATCGCGGACTTATCCCCGACCACTCATATGTGTTAAAAGGAATCCTAATGGATCAATCAACAGGTAAACCGCTGATGATTTATGATGAGCCTGTCATTGCCGAGAAAACATTCTTTGCGGAAGATGAATCCGGCACGGTCAAGACGGATTTTGCGTTAAACAGCGCTGCTCTCTTTGGTAAAAGCGTTGTGGCATTTGAAGCCATTGAATACAAAGGACGCGAAATCACCACCCATTCGGATATATACGACAAGGGGCAAACAGTTGTGTTCCGCGAACCGAAGATTGGAACGCGCGCAACAGGAGAGGACGGGAAAAAGACGATCCCGCTATCTGAAACAGCTAAGATAGTGGATTTGGTTTCCTATGAGAATCTTGCCGTTGGTGAAGAATATTTCATAAATGGGATTTTGATGGACAAAGCCACAGGTAAGCCAATTTTGGTAACCGGAACGGAAGTGACCGCGACGACCGCATTCACGCCAAAAACTAAATCCGGCAGTGTGGAAGTTGCGTTTACATTTGCTTCCACAGCATTACAGGGCAAGGAAATAGTGGCTTTTGAATCGCTCGCGTATGAAGATGCGGAGATTGCCGCCCATGCAAACATTAACGACGAGGCGCAGACGGTTATGATAGACGTAGAGAAACCACCTGTACCACCAAGCCCGGGGGCAAAGACAGGGCGCGATGGGCTGCCGTATTGGCTGCTGATTATATCGGTCGGTGCGGGAGCAGCGGCGGCTACAGCTACGGTAATAGTTTTGCGCAAAAAACATAAAATCGAGAAATAACAATATGTAGGGAGGTAGGGGCAAGCAAGCCCCTACCCTGTTTGGTGGGAAAGAAATGAAAAAAAAGCGAATGATTGTTTTAATTATGTTATACGTGATCGCCGCAGCTTGCGGCATATTTTTTATCCATGAGTACTGCGCGGTACAAAAGGAAGAAGCTGAGTATACGCAGATACAGGAGGAATATGTAAAACCCAAAACAATGGAACTGTCTGACAGTGTGCCCGACATACAAAACAAGCTCGCCGCTCTGCCATATATGGGAGTGGACTTTGGTGGATTGCTGCGTGTCAATCCTAACACGGTTGGGTGGATATCCATTCCCGACACGCCTATAAATTATCCCGTCGTGCAGACGGTGGATAACGAAACCTATCTGAGCAAATCGTTTGCGGGAGAAAACTCCAAAGCAGGCGCTATTTTTATGGATCAGAACAATGCATTCGATCCACTCGATTCGCATGTCATACTGTAT
>JAVXIJ010000084.1:0-6441 GCA_036648415.1 Christensenella sp. | reverse complement strand
GAGAGTACCTTCATCATGGTAGATTTACCGGCACCATTTTCGCCGATTACCGCCAAAACCTCTCCCGCTTCCACTTCCAAATCAACATTATCAAGTGCGAGCACGCCGGGGAATTGCTTTGTGATACCCTTCATCTGAAGTCTGTATTCGCTACCCATAGTTTCTCCCCTAAAATTCTTTAGTTTCATAGAAAAAAAGGACCGCCGCAAAATGCAGCGGCCCTTTCATCATCTTATCATCTGTATTGCAATCGTCCTGTTATTTAACAGTCCATTTTGCTTTGTAATCTTCATATCCCTTTTGATAATCAGCAACCTTATCAGGTGTGATAAATGTATGGTCTACCGTGATTTTTGTGTTAGAATCTGTGTTCTTGCCGGAAGCAATATCCATTGCCAACGGAACGATATATTCGCCGTATTTCTCAGGTGAATATGCAACAGAACCTGTATATCCTTTATATAGATTGCCGCTTGCAGCTGCGTCCATATAAACCTGGCTTACGTTATGTGAAGCAAAAATGCAATCTTCCTGACGTCCAAGTGTTTCAGCGCCCGCAAGAGCACCCGTCGTTGTTTCGTCATTAACTGCAACCACGCCTACACTGTGTGCATCCGGATGAGCTGTCAACCATGCTGTCATTTTGTCACGACCTGCAACCGTTGTTTCCGATCCGCCGCCGCCAAGCTCTATCCATTCAATCTTATCTTCTGCAATTTCAATTCCCTTGCTCTTAAGGCCGTCAATAGCGCCTGCCATTCTCTTTTTAACTTCGTCGCCGTTCTCTGAATTATGGAACAGTACGAGTGCATCAAGTTTGCCGTCCTTGTTAGCTTTTGCATAGTCGCCGATTGCCTGTCCGCAAAGCTCGCCTGCCTGCTGATTGTTAGCGCCCATAAACCATGCTTTTTCACCGGCTGAATTGATGTATTCAACGTCAATACCGATTACGCCTTTGCCGCCCTTTTCCTTCACGATGTCAACTAAGTTTCCGCCGACTTGGCTGTTTACGTTGAAGTCAACGATAACATTTGCGCCCTGTTGAAGCAAAGATTCTACTTTAGGAATAATCTGCTGTGCATCAAATTCCGATACTGCATACAGAACCTTTACGCCCTTGTCCTTAGCTACGTTTTTGATACTGTTGTTCACGTCGCTGTGGAACTGGTTAGTTTCTGTACCTGCGTTAAGACCGATTACGCATTCTTCCGCTGCCGGAGCTTCAGGTTTTGCATCTTCCGCCGGAGCTTCTGCTTTTGCTGCTTCTGTTGGTGCTGCCGATGATGCTGCAGGAGCCGGAGCGCCGCATGCTGCAAACATGAACACCGCCACCAATAAAACTGCTACTATTACTGTGATTTTTTTCATTCTTTTCTTTCCTCCCGGATTTTATTATTATCGTTCTATGTACATTGCCATACACTTTATACGGCAAACCGTTAAATCGTTTTAGTTATGTAAACCCAAATAAATTATCTCCTTATTTTATTTTATTTTTTTTAATTGAGGTATCATTGAATGACATTAAATTCTGTTTGCTTAAATCAAATACACTCGCTCAAGCTTTGTTTGATTATACTCTTTGCGGTTCCCTTGAGCACACACTCCCTTGAGCACACACTCCCTTGAGCACACGCAAGGATTTCAAAACTCCGTCATTATTTTAAATTATACTTTTGCGTATTTTTTTTAAATCTAATCTTTTATATTGTAAAATTATCTCTTTAACGTTAAACCTATTTTATGCTAAATCCAAACATTTGTCAACTATTTTTTCAATTGCTTTTTTTAACTGTTTTTCAGCTGCTTTTTTCTACCGCTTCTTTTCTTCTGCTCTGCGAGAACTATCCCCACTCTGTCGGAATACTCCCCGCAAATATAATCTCTCGTGTTTTTCAATCATAAATCACTAATCGCTGATTGTCAATTATATTTATCTTAAAAAGCTAATATAGTATAATTATGCGACAAGATTGTTAAAGAATACAGCATTTTGTCACATTTTTACCGCTTTTTTCCGAAAAAAAAGTCGCTTTTTACATCATTTTCCTCTTTTTTTACATCATTTTCCGCCTTTTTTACAGCAGAAAAACGTTTTTTTACATCAATGTTTCACTTTTTATCCGAAATATCCCCGACCGCGGCACTTATTTTGACTGCCTCGGCGCAAAGTCTGAGCACTTATTTTGACTGCCTTTGCACTGCTCTGTCTTGGTACTTAAGTTGACTGCCTCAGCACAAGGTCCGGACGCAAAACTATATTTTGCTTTTCTTCAAATTTACCCTGTATTTTATCTATAAGAATCTCCGTGCCCATTTTTCCAATCTTATATTTTGGCTGACGCACCGTTGTTAAGGGCACTCTTAAATATGCCGCATATTCAATGTCATCATATCCCGCCACACGTATATCCTCGGGGATTTTGAGCCCCGCCTCAAGTATCGCCTCCATAGCGCCGATAGCTATGACATCGCACCCGCAAAACACGGCATCCACGCTGTCCCCCGATGTCAAAATTCTGTTCATCGCAGCATAACCGTCCTCCACCGTAGGTTTAGCCCCATAAATCAGTTTATCGTTATATACCGCTCCGTTTTCCAAAAGCGCTTTCCTATAGCCAACCATACGCTCAGAATACGAACTGATTTTCTCATAAATATTTATAAAGCAAATGCTTTTAGAGCCCGTTTTTATGAGATAATCCACCATTTGAAAGCTGCCGTACGCATTGTCATTTATTACATAATCATTTTCATCAGTTTCGCTTTTGCGTATCACGAATACATACGGAATACCAAAGGAGTCCAAAAATTCCTTATGACATTCACAATTCAGCATGGACGCCGCAAGCACCAAGCCATCCACCCGCTTATTTGCAAGTATCCTTACCGATTCCATTTCTTTTTCCACATTAGAATACGCATTGCACAATATAATGTTGTACCCATATTCCGCCGCCGATTTTTCCACACCTTCTATTACCGGCGTGAAAAACGAAAACGAGCTGTCGGACACAATGAGCCCTAAGGTCTTAGTTGTGTTTGTGCGCAGACTTTTCGCCACTGAATTCGGCATGTAATTCATGCGCTTTGCAGCTTCCTTTATACGCTCAACCGTCGCTTTTCCTATGCCGCCCTCGCCGCGCAACGCTTTTGAAACCGCGGTAATTGAAAGATTCAATTCCTGCGCAATATTTTTTAATGTTACCACTTTTTTTGGCAAAGGCAGCCTCCTCAGCGCGGTTTTCGCTTGCATTTTTGCAGCACAGCACCACGCATATATCTTTAGTTTAATTATACTAAAATAAACTACACGCGTCAATTTTTCTTTTCAAACTATATGCGTGGTACGCAATATTTTTTATTGTTCGTTATTGTATTTTGCAGCATCCCATTCCGCGCATCCAAGATAGCCGCCATCCACAATAAGCGAAGTAGCCGTAACGCCCGCAGAATCTTCACATGAAAAAAACAGGCACGTCTTAGCAATATCCTCCGGAAAAAGCGGACGATTTATGGGCACACGCCGCAAGCGGTCTTTATAGTGTGCCGCAGGGTCTGTTTCCGCATTAAGATGCGTAAACAGCATAGGCGTTTCGGTAATTCCCGGGCATACGCAGTTGCAGCGCACTCCGTAGCGCGCATAATCAAGTCCAATGGATTTTGACAGGTTTAGCACTGCACCTTTGGAGGTCGTATACACAGGGGTACAATCCTGCCCTACAAAGCTCGAAATCGAGCCCAAATTTACAACATAGCTCTTGTCATGTTCTTTTAAGTACGGAAACGCATATTTAAAGGAAAGAAAAATCGAACGAACATTAAGGTCCATAACCCAATTCCAGTCCTCTATTGTGTATTCATGCAGCATTTTGACATCCACAATACCGGCATTATTTATTAAAATATCAATAGTTCCGTACATTTCCACTGTTTTTTCAATGGAGGCCTTTATATCATCTTCCTTTGTTACATCGCAGCGAAAGAAAAATGCTTCTCCGCCTTTATCCTTGATTTCGCTTGCAATTTTTTCGCCCTCTGAAACGGTGCGTCCTATCATTGCAACCTTTGCGCCCTCAGCCGCAAACAGCCGCGCAATTCCCTCGCCTATGCCTTTATTCGCGCCGCTGACCCACGCAACTTTGTTTTCCAATCTTCCCGCCATAACAAAAATTCCTCCCTGTATTATTCTTTATATGCAGCGGCCCTGCACGCTAAAAGCACGCGCCGCTGCACGGTATATGTCATTTCATAGCTTTTTTCATGATTTCTCTTAATTGTATTCCCTCTGAAATATTGTCTACACGGTTGGCATTTTGCCATTCCATCCATATATATTCCACACCGATAAAGCCCTTATACCCGACCTCCTGCATGACCTCCACAATACGCGCATAATCAATAGTGTTCTCCGCAACAACCGCCTGAAGCACACCTTTTGCCGCGCCGCGCGCATGAAAATGTGTCGCATATTTAATGAGCGGCTCCACCTCACTGTCGGGTATACCCACCGTCGCAAAATGCGTATAATCAAGCGTAAGCGTAAGACCCTTTGTTTCACGCATCAGGCGCTCCGTTTTTTGCGGTGTATCTCCGAGCGAACCCAAATGCGTTTCCGTACCGAAAATAAGCCCCGCATCCTTGGCGCGCAACGCTCGCCATGCAAGCTCTTCCTTGGCGCGAGCAAACGAGGTTTCATAGTCCTCCGCTTCAAAATGCACCCCCGGCAGACAGGTAACGTGCTTGCTTCCGCACGCATTTGCGTATTCCAGTGTATGCAAAAACCAATCCCGCGCTTGCGCACGGATTTTAGCATCCGGATGATTTATCGCTTTCGGTTCAAAATCAATATCGCATTGCAAAAATACATCCGCAACTACAATGCCGGAATCCTCTGTTTTTCGCTTTAAAAGCTTACCGTTTTGCGCTGTATTTGAAAATACGGCGGAAGGCTGTAAATGCCCGCGATTTTCAAATAAGCCTATATCTATTCCGTCAAATCCGAGCAGCCCCACCAGCTTAATGACCTTATCATGTTCTAAGAGCGGAAATGTAAAATCCGCGCTCGCAAATTTGTACTTCATTTGCCTACGCTCCTTTTATTTATTTTCTTCTGCTTCTTTTTTACATTTGTCACATTTCCAGCCGCAATATTCAGCAGGACAATAACACACACCCTCATCAAATGCCAATCTTATACCGCATATAGGGCACACCCTTTCGCTGCATTGCGGGTTTCGTTTAATTTCCATGAATTTTCTCCTTCATTATAGCCTAATACTTCTCTCTTTTAAATAAAAGAGAAAAGTATCGGCAGAGAAATTATATTTTTGTGTGTTGTTTTTTGATACAGTGTCACATATCCGCCCACACATACCGCAGCAGCAGCTATGCCGACATCATCAGATAAGCTACATTATAGTTATATCTGAATTCTGTGTTTCCTTAAATATGTATAGGCTCACCGTTTGCCATATGCGCCGCTTCCATTATAGCCTCGCTCACGCTCGGATGCGGATGCACGACCTCCGCCATCTCTTCAATAGTCATTTCCATACCGAGATAGCCCACGACACCCCACACCATTTCCGTTACATGTATGCCCGCCATATGCACGCCCAACAGCTGTCCGTATTTTTTGTCATACACAAGCTTTACAAAGCCCGTATCGTCGCCGTATGAAATGGCCTTTCCGTTTGCGGAAAGCGGGAACACCGCCGTTCCTACATTATAGCCTTCCTCTTTTGCCTTTGCTTCTGTGAGCCCCGCGCTTGCGACCTCAGGCACGGCATATGTGCATTTAGGTATATTGTTGTAATTAAGCGCCTCTGTGCGTTTACCGCAAATATCATTTACTGCGTGCATACCCTGCGCGCTTGCCGTATGCGCTAAAGCAAGCTTACCCGTTACATCTCCTATGGCATAAATACCCTGCACGTTTGTGCGCATATTGCTGTCCACTTCGATATAACCGCGCTTATTGATGTTCACCCCAAAGCTCTTTAAATTAAGGTCTTCGGTGTTAGGACGTATGCCCGTTGCGGCTAAAATGTATTCGCTTTCGATTGTAAATGTCTTGCCGTCCTTTTCACACTGCGCTTTTACTTTCTTGCCATCGTTTTTTACGTCAACAATTTTCGTGCCCACATGCACATCAAAGCCCTTTTTCTTAAATTCTTTTTCCACAAGCGCGGAAACCTCGGCATCCTCATTCGGAAGCACGCGCGGCAGCATTTCCACCACGTGCACCTGCGCTCCGTATGCGCTGAACACAGTAGCAAATTCCATGCCGATTGCGCCTGCGCCGATTATTATGATACTTTTTGGCGCGCGCGTAACCTGCAGCGCCTTTTTGGAATCCAGCACATTTGCCTGCGCATAATCAAGCATCGGAAGAGCAAAAGGTCTGCTGCCCGTTGCGACAATTATATTTTTGCCGCT
>JAVXIJ010000083.1:0-6501 GCA_036648415.1 Christensenella sp. | reverse complement strand
AGCATCACCGCGAACATACACGCAAGCCCTATGACAAAGAAAACGCCCTGCCAAACCGCCGAATTCAAATTTAAGTTTGCAAAAAACTCTGCAAATGTTGATTCATCCCCCGTAAACGGACTTGCGGTCACATTTATGATAGAAAGCAAGCTGTAGCCCACCAACACCACAATGATGATAATGAGAAACCAGTCTACATATTTCCACATATTTTTATTTATAAACTTGCCTCGCATCTACACCTCCGTTACAAAAAACCGCGCCGCATGGGGACGCGCCCGCAAGCGCCGCAGCAGCAAAACGCTGCACCAAATTCCCTTTCGAGCACGGTTCTTTTAATTATACTTATGTATCATCTTCCTACATTTTTAGCCATTTGCTTAATCTTTTTAATAGGAATGTTCATCGCCAGCTGCGACGAAATCCCCTCCTCATCCTCACTTGGTATGCTCTTGAAATCTATCGCAAACTCCGCCTCGTCTATCTCCACATACTTGGAAATAACCTGCATGATGTCTTTTTTAATCATATTTATCATATCATCATTTGACGTCGTGCCCGCACGGTCATAAATCAGCACAAGCTTTAGTCTGTCTTTTGCAACTTGGCTGCTTTTCTTTTTATTAAAAAACCATCCCATGACAAATTCTCCCCCCGCTTATTTAGAAAAAAGTTTCTTTAATTTGCCAAAGAAACCCGATCTTTGTTCCAAATTCAGCATCGGAACATCCTCGCCCATGATACGTTTTGTCACATTTCGGTACGCGTCACCCGCCATAGACCCGCTGTCCGTCACCGCGGGTTCTCCTAAATTAGAAGAACGGAAAATGAGCTCATCCTCCGGCACCACGCCGATGAGGTCTATTCCCAAAATCTCAAGCGTATCATCTATCGCAAGCATATCGCCCTTGCGCACAAGATCGGGACGCAAGCGATTTATAAGCAGCCTTACATCCGTTATACCGTTTGAAGAAAGCAGCCCGATAATCCTGTCTGCGTCACGCACAGAGGAAACCTCGGGCACTGTTACCACAATCGCCGACTTCGCACCCGCCACAGCATTTTTAAAGCCGCGCTCTATTCCCGCCGGGCAATCTATCAGCACATAATCAAAATCCTTTTCAAGCTCCGCCACAAGCTCTTTCATCTGTTCGGGCGCTACCGCCATTTTGTTGCGCGTCTGCGCCGCAGGCAAAAGATACAGCCCGTCATAACGCTTGTCCTTGATAAGCGCTTGATTTATTTTGCAAGTGCCCTCCACAACGTCCACAAGGTCGTAAACAATTCTGTTTTCCAGCCCCAACACTACGTCCAAATTTCTAAGACCGATGTCGGTATCAATGAGCACAACCCGTTTCCCCTGCATTGCAAGCCCCGTTCCGATATTTGCGGTGGATGTAGTTTTTCCAACCCCGCCTTTACCGGATGTAATTACAATTACATTTTCCATATATTGTATCCCCTCACCATAGAATAATTTATTGTTCAGCTTTTTTTATGATTATCACAGCTACTTCAAGCTCACAGGCCTTATCACAACCTTGCCGTCCTTAAGCTCCGCAACCTCTGCATCGTGCACTTCCTCGCGCGCGGCGGGGAATGTCACCACTCTGCCCGACAGCCGCAGCTGCTTGGGGCACATATTAAGCGCCGCCACGCACACATCCGTGCGTCCCGAACATCCCGCGTGCGCCAAACCGCGCAGCCGTCCGAAAACCGCAATGCTCCCCCCCGCGATAACCTCACCGCCGGGGTTTACATCCCCGATAACCACCACATCGCCCTCACATTCAATGCGCTGACCGCTGCGAATGGTGTTATTTATAAAAATAGACTGCGCATCAAAATACGCATTTGAAACCAACTCTACCTCATCCGTATACTCATCCTTTATCTTAGAAGGCGCCGCCTGCTTTTCTATTTTAAGCTCCGCTTCTTTCATAAAGCCCGCTTCATCGCCATACACAACGTTGCGTATCCCAAAATCCATCGCAAACACGCGTTTTAACTCGTTTTGCTGTGCGTTAGAAAGCTTTCGCCCGCGAATCACTACCTTTGTTTCACTATCCTTAAAAAAGCTCTGGTTTTTTTTCAGCTTTTCCATAAGCTCTTCACGTAAAACGGGATAAGTAGACTTTTCATCCAAATGGATTTCCAATCCGTTTTCTTTGCCTTTAAACGTAATAATGCCCTGCATTGGTAAACCTCCCGCGTATATCTGATAAAATGCGCAATATGCCACGCCATATATTATACATTATTCCGTACAAACGTGCAATCCATTATGGTATGAGCGTATTATCAGGGGGAATATTCGTTCCCGTTTCTTCCGCTTTTCCGTCAAGATAATATTCTATAATATCCTTTGCCGCACGTTCCGCGTGCGACCCGCCTATGCCGTTTGGAATATATATTACCACCGCAATTTCAGGTTTTTCGCGCGGCGCATAGGAAACAAACCACGCGTTGTTTTCAAGGTCAATGTTTGAAACCGTACCCGTACCCGTTTTACCCGCGAAATTATTTTCATATTTCCAACCTTTAAAGTAAGAGCTCGCCGTACTGGTTTCCTCAGACACCACCTTTGTCATTCCCTCACGCAAAGCGTTAAAATATCCTTCATTCTCCGTTATTTGATTGAAAACCACCGGCTCTTGTTTTTCAATTGTGTTGCCCTTATCGTCCACCACGCTGTCCACAATATGCGTTTCATATACCGTGCCGCCGTTTGCAATTGCCGCAATATAACGCGCTACCGCGATGGGTGTCACCGCCGTAGTGCCCGAGCCGATACCGGTAACAATCGTCTGGCGTTTGTTCCACCTAAGCTCGCTTAGCAAGCCGTTGATTTCCACGACCCAACCGTTTCTGTCCGCCACAACCTTGTTGATTTGCAGCTCTTCACTCAAAATCGCCCTGATTTGGTCGCCGAACGTGAAGTTTGTCGGGTCTTTTCCCGCCTCTGTAATAAGCTTTTCAGCCGCCTTTTTCAGTTGTTCATCTGTATAAGTGATGTTTAACTGCTCACCGTAGCCGCGCATCAAATTCATAAGAGCATTACGCACCAAAAGCGGCAACGAGGTTTTTTGTCCGCTCACCTCAACGCCCTCGGAATTTAACGTGGAAATCGGCTTTGTAGGGTCATAAAGCACGCTTTGGTTTCCGACCTGCCCCACAACCTCGCCCGTAAGCTCTATGCCCGTTGAGGTTGTAAGCCCTAATTTTTCTCCCCATTTTGAAAGCGTACTCGTATCATCTGTTGTCTGCGCAATTTTATCCGCCACATCATAGAAAAAATAGTTACAGCTGTTTTTCAGTCCTTCTGTAATATCTTGATTTGAATGCGCGGTCACGGTTGTCATACCGGGTTTATATGCCCAGCAAACAGGTATATGCCCTGTAATCTGCTCCTGTTTTCGTTCATCATCACTTAATTTATATTCGCCCATATCATCTATGCGCGTATTAAGCCCGATTGCGCCCTCTTCAAGCCCCGCCAGCCCCGTCACCATTTTGAAAATCGAGCCCGGTATACCCTTAGAAGAAATGGCATTGTTAAACAGCGGTCGCGCCGGGTCTTCATTAAGAGCTTTCATGTCCGCCTCCGCAATGCCGCCTGTAAATACGTTCGCGTCATAGGAAGGATAATTTGCCATGGAAAGCACCTTGCCGGTGTTCACATCAAGCACCACCGCCGCACCGGATTTTGCCAAATTCATTTTTTCAAGAGTGGACGCTCCCTCTCTGTTTTTAAGCACCGCCTGAATGTCGGGGTCTGCATCGTATTCCTCAGGCTTTGCCTTAGCATACTTATCAAGCTGTTCCTGATGCACATATTCCACATTATCCTTAAGCGCACGCTCCACCACCTGCTGAAGCTGTAAATCAAGGGTCAATCGCACATCATAGCCATTTGTAGCCGGTGTTGATGAATGCTCTTTTATCACCTTGCCCTTGTTGTTTACCTCCACCTCGCGCTTGCCTTGCTTTTCTGTAGAGTTCCCTGTTAAATATTGCTCCATGGTGCTCTCTATGCCCGCCGCGCCGATAAGGTCGCCCTGTGCATAGCCTTTGGCTTTATAATCCTTAATGGTTGCCGCATCATTCATCTTGCCGAGATACCCGACTATGTGTGCCGCGACTTCATCCTTTGGATAAACGCGTGTGGCACTCTCGCCAATCTCTATGCCGTCAAGAACGTCAGATTTTGCCTCTATAAGCGAAACCGTATCCATCTGCACATCCTTACAAATTGTAACCGGCTCATATGCGCGGTATGCGGAAAGCTGCACCTCCTGCCAAATCGACAACAGCTTGCGCGCCTGCTCGTATGTATATTCCTCAGGAATACGGTAGCGCGTACGCAAATCACGATACAGCACATCGGGCGCTGCTTTTTTTGATACAAACATATTTTTGCGCCAGTTTGTTTCACGGTCTGCTATGGCTTTTTCATCCGTAATACCAAAATCAAACGCAAACGAACCATCCGCGGCACGTTTAAGGTTAAATGTGTCGATGGTTGCGCCGCCGCTTTGCTCGATAATTCCTATTGTTTCAATCAAAATGTCAGTATAATATGCTTTATCGGTAGTGCTGTTTTTGGACGGATCTTTTATGAATCTGATGTCATAACTGCTTTCATCATAAGCAAGCGGTATACCCGTAACATCTGTAATCTGTCCGCGTGTGCCTTTCACCGAAAGCGTTCTGACCTTTTTATCCTCAGACGCCGTCGTAAGCTTTACGCCCTCTTTAAGCGTCAAATTTCCTAAACCCGCACCTAACATAATAAAAAGTGCAAGTATGATTGCCATTCCGACAAAAAATCTATTTTTAAATTTTTTAAACATAATATTTCCTCATCTAAAGCTCGTCCATATAACGACCGGACGTACGCGGACGCATCCACGCGTTTTTGTACAATCGCGAAATCAAAAAATATGCCAATATCAGCAACCCGCCGCAAAGCGCCGCCGACGGCAGTATATAGCGTGCGAGTATCGCAAAAAAGTCAAAGTTGCGCGCTCCCTGCGCAAATACAATGAATGCCATCACGCTTTCTTTGATTATATACCCTCCTACACCCACGAAAAAAAGATGCAGTATGGTCTGTTTTTCCGTTTTGCGCAGCACCATAAACGCGACAGCCGCCGCAACTGTATAGCTCACCGCATACATTCCCAAAACCGTGGAATATGTAATATCCATTAAAAGCCCTGTTACCGCCGCAAATATAACGGGCATTGCGGTTTTTTCTGTAAGTACAAGGGCAAGTATCATTATGAGCACAATATCTATTTGCAATCCCCAAAGGTTGATATTGCTGAAAACCGAGCCCGACAAAATCGTTCCCAAAATGCTCATTGCCACCAAAACCACATATCTCATATGCTTACTCCTGCGGAGCAGACGTGTGGGGTGGTGCGGGTTCTTCCGTGCTGCCCACTATAACCTCATTCGCCGCAGAAATCGCACCTGTTTCACTGCCGTCCGCCGCCATCACCACAAACACCTCTTCGAGTCTTCTGAAATCCACAGCCGGAGTTATCTTTACGTTTTTGCCTGTTGCTTCGGTGTTTTCCGCCTTTGCAACCTCGCCGATAAGAAACCCCTTAGGATAGATGTTATCTGTGCCCGAGGTGATTATTTTATCACCCTCAATAATATCCGAATATATCGGCAAATATGTTATATTA
Organism: Christensenella sp.; assembly: GCA_036648415.1. GTDB lineage: Bacteria > Bacillota > Clostridia > Christensenellales > Christensenellaceae > Christensenella. The sequence goes on along the minus strand of JAVXIJ010000083.1, from coordinate 802 downwards.
AGCGCCACATCAAGGACATTATTCGCTATTGCGCCCTTCACCACCACATGGTCGCGCGTACGCTCCATAATGGCGGAAACGCTGCTGCGTCCGTCAATTATTGCCATCACCTTTGCGGAATTAAGCCCTACCTCTTCCACGCGCCCCACAAGCCCGTCCGCCGTAATAACCGGCATATTTTCCTTAACGCCGTCCTTACGTCCGAGATTTATGGTAAATACGTCAAACCAATTGCTTGGGTTTTTGCCGGTGATTTTTGCAACCTTAAGCTCCTGCTCCGGATTTTCCTGCTTATATTCCAAAAGCTTTGCCAACCGCTCGTTCTCTTTTTTCAATTCCTCATACTCGCGCGATTTGCTTTTAAATACTTCCAGCTCATTTTGCAGCTCTTTATTTTTACTCTGCTCGTTATCCTTGTTTACCAAACCGTCAAAAAAGCTCCCCACACTTGAGGATATTTGATAAAAAAATTCCTGCACAGGGGAAAACACTCCGCCCGCCGTACCCGCGCCCTTAGAAATCGTGGTGCCGGTGCTGCTTACCACCAAAAGAATCACTAACACTATGACAACAATAATTGTTATAATCAGCGGTTTATTTTTAGACACAATACATCCCTTTCGCGGTTTAATAATACTCACTGCCCTCAATATCTAAGACGGCATTACGCTCAATAATTTGTTCAATTATACCACAAACCGCATATGTTTGTCATATAATGAAGTAAACTTTTTGTAACAAAATCGAAACAAAAAAAGAACGCAGCGGAGCTGCGTTCTCAGAGTGTCAAAGAACCTTTGGC
>JAVXIJ010000082.1:0-6606 GCA_036648415.1 Christensenella sp. | reverse complement strand
TTAATTATTTAACAATGTACGAAATACTTGAAATGCAACAAAATTCAGGAGGTTTGACAGTTGGAGAACACAGAGATGAAACACAAAGTAGATGCGATACTTTTAGAGCATACGAAAAAATCAGAAATCATTCCGATATTGCAAGCGATACAAAGCGAATATCGCTATCTTCCGCGCGAAGCGCTTTGCTATGTTGCGGAGAAGCTGCACGTCGGCGAAGCGAAAATTTATTCGATTGCAACCTTTTACGAGAATTTTTCACTCGAGCCTAAGGGCAAATATGTGATAAAAATTTGTGACGGCACGGCGTGCCATGTCAGAAAATCCATCCCGATTTTGGAAGCGCTGCGCAAAAAGCTCGGGCTTACCGAACAGAAAAAAACAACAGAGGATATGATGTACACGTTGGAAACAGTGTCATGCCTCGGTGCGTGCGGGCTTGCGCCCGTTTTAACGGTGAACGATAAGGTATATCCGGCGATGACGCCGGAGCTGGCGTGTGAGCTCGTAGATACTTTAAAATAACGGTGCGAAAGGATAAAGCAAATATGATACACAATGTAAAAGAGCTTAATAAATTTAAAAATCAATATAAAAAATCCTTGGATGCGCAATATAAAAAAATATTGGTGTGCGGCGGCACAGGCTGTGTGGCGGGCGGTTCACTCGATATTTATGAGCGGTTAAAGGAGCTTGCGCAAAAACGAGGGCTTCCGGTTTCGGTGGAGCTAAAGCAAGAGCCGCATGAAGAGATTGCTTTTAAAAAGAGCGGTTGCCACGGATTTTGTGAAATGGGGCCGCTTTTAAGAATAGACCCTCAGGGTTGGCTGTATGTAAAGGTTAAAATAGAGGACTGTGAAGAAATTCTTGAAAAAAGCATAGTGGGAAATGAACATGTGGAACGTCTGCTGTTTGCGCAGGAGGGCAGGACATATGCCACGCAGGAGGACATACCGTTTTACAAAAAGCAAACGCGTATGGTGCTTTCAAATTGCGGACATACAGACGCAGAGGCACTTGAGGAGTATATTGCGGGCGGTGGTTATCAAGCGGTGGCAAAAGCACTTTTTGATATGAAAACCGATAAGATTGTCGATGAGGTTTTGAATTCAGGGCTGCGTGGACGCGGGGGCGGTGGATTTCCTACCGGTCGTAAGCTGCAACAGGTGGCGAAGCAAAAGGAAGTGCGCAAATATGTAGTGTGCAACGGTGACGAGGGTGACCCGGGTGCGTTTATGGACAGAAGCATCATGGAGGGTGACCCGCATAAAATGATAGAGGGCATGATGATTGCGGGTATCGCAACGGGTGCGCACGAGGGTTATATTTATGTTCGTGCGGAATATCCGCTTGCGGTGAAACGTTTGGAAACTGCAATTGCGGCGGCAAATGAGCAAGGGCTTTTGGGGGATAATATACTCGACAGCGGATTTGATTTTTCACTGAAAATAAATCAGGGCGCGGGTGCATTTGTGTGCGGTGAGGGAAGCGCGCTTACGGCTTCCATAGAGGGAAACCGCGGTATGCCGCGTGTAAAACCTCCGCGCACGGTGGAGCAGGGGCTTTTCGGAAAGCCGACGGTGTTGTCTAATGTGGAAACTTACGCAAATATCCCTATGATTATTTTGCAGGGCGCGGATTGGTTCCGTTCTATGGGTACAGAATCAAGCCCCGGAACAAAGGCGTTCGCGCTCACGGGCAATGTAAATAATACGGGGCTTATAGAAGTACCTATGGGTACAACGCTGCGTGAAATCATATTTGATATAGGCGGCGGAATTAAAAACGGCAAAAAATTCAAGGCGGTGCAGATTGGCGGACCGTCAGGCGGGTGTATGGTTGAGGAGCATCTTGATATGCCGCTTGATTTTGATTCGCTGAAGAAAAAGGGCGCGATGATTGGCTCGGGAGGGCTCGTAGTAATGGACGAGGACAATTGCATGGTCGAGGTTGCGCGGTTCTTTATGAATTTCACACAGAACGAATCGTGCGGAAAATGCGTGCCCTGTCGTGAGGGTACACTGCGTATGCTGGAAATTCTCGACCGCATAGTGGCGGGCAAGGGAAAGCTTGAAGACCTTGATATGCTCAGCGAGCTTGCGGATATGATTTCCAAAACGGCGTTGTGCGGCTTAGGTAAAACTGCGCCGTCACCTGTTATGAGCACTATGAAATATTTTAAAGATGAATATTTAGCACACGTTGTCGAGCATAAATGCCCGGCGAAGAATTGTACGGCAATGAAGCAGTTTGTGATAGAAGCGGAAAAGTGTAAGGGTTGCAGCAAATGTGCGCGGCAGTGCCCGGTGGGCGCAATCGCGGGGGAAATAAAGCAGCCGTTCACAATAGATACGGAAAAGTGCATTAAGTGCGGCGCGTGTATGGATGCGTGCAGCTTTGGTGCGATTACCGAGCAATTTTAGTGCCGTAACAGAAAGGAATTAAGTGGTATGACAAATAAAAAACATATGATTATAGATGGACAAATTGTGGAATTTGACAAAGAGCAAAATATACTTGCCGTAATTCGCAAGGCGGGTATTGAGCTTCCGACATTTTGTTATTATTCGGAGCTTTCTATTTACGGCGCGTGTCGTATGTGCGTGGTAGAGGATGAATGGGGCGGTGTAATTGCGTCGTGCTCCACACCTCCGCGCGACAAAATGAAGATTAAGACAAATACGCCGCAGCTTTTTAAGTATAGAAAAATGATTTTGGAGCTGTTGCTTGCTTCACATTGCCGTGATTGCACAACTTGTGCCAAGAACGGCAAATGCCGTTTGCAGGAGCTTGCGCTAAGGTTCGGCATAGACAGTGTGCGGTTTGAAAACACTAAAAAGGAAACAGAAATAGATGATTCTGCATTGTCGATAATCCGTGACCCGTCGAAATGTATACTGTGCGGTGACTGCGTGCGTATGTGTTCGGAAATACAAAATGTGGGCGCGATAGACTTTGCATATCGCGGTTCAAACATGACGGTTTCAACAGCGTGGGGCAAGCCGCTTACCGAAACAAACTGCGTTAATTGCGGGCAGTGCGCATCTGTATGCCCGACGGGCGCTATTGTTATACGTAATTGCACACAAAAGTTTTGGGACGCAATATATGATGATACAAAGCGCGTGGTGGTGCAGTTTGCACCCGCTGTGCGCGTTGCGTTGGGGGATGAATTTGGGCTTGAATCGGGAATAAATGTAGCGGGCAAAATTGTGGGCGCTCTTAGAAAAATGGGCGTGGATGAGGTTTATGATACCACAATGGGTGCAGACCTTACGGTTATGGAGGAATCCAAGGAATTTGTCAAAAAATATAAGGCGGGCACGAAATTGCCGCTTTTCACGTCATGCTGTCCGGCGTGGGTGAAATATGCGGAGCACGCGCATCCTGAGCTTTTGAGTCAGGTTTCCACTTGCAAATCGCCTATGCAGATTTTTTCGGCAGTAATCAAAGAGCATTTCAAGCAGGTTAAGCAAGTAGACGGTAAAGATACCGTTGTGTTTGCGATAATGCCGTGTACGGCTAAAAAGGATGAACAAGTGCGCGCTGAGTTTATTTATGAGGACGGCACGCGGGATACGGACGGCGTGATAACCACGCAGGAGTTCGCGAGTATATTAAAGCAGGCGGGTATTGTTTTTGAGGATATTGACCCTGAAGCGGCGGATATGCCTTTTGGAATAACCTCGGGTGCAGGCGTTATATTCGGGGTGACAGGCGGCGTTGCAGAGGCTGTAATTCGCAGAGTGGTGGATGATAAAAGCAACAATATGCTGCATAATATAGCATACACCGGTGTGCGCGGCATGGAAGGCATAAAGGAAGCTAATATACCATACGGAGATAAAACCGTTAGAATTGCTGTGGTAAACGGGCTTGCGAATGCGGAAAAATTGATTGAGAAAATGGAAGTCGGAGATGCCGAATATGATTTTGTGGAGGTAATGGCGTGCCCGGGGGGATGTATAGCGGGCGCAGGTCAGCCGTTCACTCAAAAAGAGGGCAAGGAAGAACGCGCAAAGGGGCTCTATGATGCCGATAAGCTTTCGCAGGTGAAGCGTTCGGAGGAAAATCCGGTGATGATGGCGCTTTACAGCGGCGTTTTAAAGAATAAAATTCATGAATTGTTGCATGTGGATTATAATAAAGGGGAGGAAAGTGTAAAATGATGACAATCAATATTTGTATCGGAAGTGCGTGTCACCTTAAGGGAAGTTATAATGTTGTGAGCGAGCTTCAGGAATTGATAGAAGAGCATAAATTGGGGGATAAGGTCGAGCTTACAGGTGTGTTTTGCTTGGGGCATTGCACGGATGCGGTTTCTGTGCAAATCGGCGAAGAAGTTTTTTCTGTTAATACAACTAATGTGGGCGAGTTTTTCAATACAAATGTGTTGGCGAAAGTTTGACACAGAGGGCACTTTGTAAGGCTTGTGTAAGCGGGATTTAAAGCGGCAAGGCTTGTTTTACGGCAGAGTGCAGGCATGGCAGGTACGGGCTTGCCGTGCGCAAAGATTATCGCGACCGATTATGAGGGAACAAAAATGTCTATTATCCAGTTTAAAGAAGCGAATTGTAAAAACTGTTATAAATGTATCCGAAGCTGTCCGGTCAAATCCATTGCTTTTAAAAATGAGCAGGCGGAAATTACTGAACGCGAGTGTATTTTGTGCGGGCATTGCTTTATTGCGTGTCCGCAAAACGCAAAATATATAAACAGCAGTATTGACCGCGTAAAGGGTTTCTTAAAGAATGGTGAGGATGTTCGTGTTTCGGTGGCACCTTCTTTTGCGAGCTGCTATAAAGACGCGACTTTTCCCAAAATATCAGCGGCGCTGAAAAAGCTTGGTTTTACAGGTGTGGAGGAAACCTCTATCGGGGCGGAAAAGGTGTCAGAGCAGTTCATGAAGCTTATGACAGAGCATAAAATGCGAAATATAATCACGACCTGCTGTCCAACGCTTGTGTTGCTTGTGGAAAAATATTATCCGGAGCTTATTCCTTATTTAGCACCTGTAGCAGCGCCGATGACGGCGCACGGAAAGCTTATGAAGCAGGAGTACGGCAAGAATATCAAAACGGTATTCATAGGGCCGTGCATTTCAAAAATGCACGAAGCAAGCGAGTCAGACGGGGCGATTGACGCGGTGCTGCTGTTTGATGAGGTTATGCAGTGGCTGGAAGAAGAAAAAGTTGATATTGAAGCGGAAGACGTTGATGTACGTGAAATGAAAGCAACGGTTAATCGGCTGTATCCTATTCCGGGCGGCATCATAAAGACACTCGACCCGAAAATCAGCGCTAATTATAAATGTGTGGCGGTGGATGGTGTGGACCGCTGTGCGCAAATTTTGGATTCGCTGAAATCGGGCGAGCTCGAAGGCTTTTTCCTTGAGATGAATGCTTGTGTGGGAAGCTGCCTCGGCGGGCCGGGGCTTAAGGAAAACGATATGCCGTTTTTGCAAATCAAGGATAATACTTTGCAATATGCGCGCACGCGAAAGGCAAAGGACGCACCGAAAACAGAAAGCGCAAAGCTTGATATAGCCGCGGAGTACGAAGATTTGTCGTTGCACCGCCGCCGGCCGAGCGATGAAGAAATCGCGCGGGTTTTTGTGCGTATGGGCAAAACAAGCGAGGATAAAATATTGAATTGCGGCGGATGTGGTTATCATACTTGCCGTGACAAGGCAATTGCGGTGCTTCAGGGCAAAGCGGATATAAAAATGTGTCTGCCGTTTATGCGTGAAAAGGCGGAGAGTATTTCCAATGTTGTGATGGATAATACGCCTAATGCAATAGTTATTTTAGACAGTGATTTTAATTTGATGGAATATAATAATGCGGCGGCGGAGCTCTTTAATTTGAATGAGAAAAATTATGTAGGGCGTCCTATTTCCATGATTATTGATTGCGATGATATTGACGAGGTAAAGAAAACGGGGGAAAATATACTCGACCGTAAGGTATATTATAAGGATCTTGATATTACGGTTAAGCAGTCCACGATTTTTGTCAGTGAAAATTCAATGTATATGCTGCTTGTAAAAGATATTACGGATAATGAACATCAACAGCGGCAAATCAATGAAATGCGTACGGAAACTGTGGGGGTTACGCAAAAAGTTATTGAAAAACAAATGCGCGTTGCACAGGAAATTGCGAGCCTTTTAGGGGAAACTACTGCGGAAACGAAAATAGCGCTTACAAGCCTCAAAAAGTATATTCAGGAGAGTGAAGATGAGCGTATTTATTGAAACGGGCAATGAGAGTCTGTTTAAATATGGCGAGGAGCTGTGCGGGGATAAGGTTGCAATAGTCCGTAAGGACGATGTGACGACCATGGTGCTTGCGGACGGGCTGGGGAGCGGTGTAAAGGCAAATATTTTGTCAACGCTCACGAGCACGATAGCTTCTACTATGCTTTCGGAGGGCGCGGACATCTATGAAACGGTGGAAACCGTTGCATCCACCTTGCCTGTTTGTGCAGAGCGCGGGCTTGCATATTGCACATTTACAATTTTGCGCGTAAACACGGCAGGGCAGGCGCATATGGTGGAGTTTGACAACCCGCAGGCGGTTATTTTGCGCGACGGTGAAGAAGTAA
>JAVXIJ010000081.1:0-6653 GCA_036648415.1 Christensenella sp. | reverse complement strand
GATGTTTCGCACACCTTACGCAGCTTTTTTTCCACCGCGAAAAGCATCACTTTAGTGAGCTTCCTCGCTTGCTGCGGGCAAACATATACACAACGCATACACGTAATACAAGTTGCCTCCGCCGTTTTGTTTGGTTTGTCATGCGGTATCGAATTTGTCGGGCACTGCTGCGCGCATATTCCGCATTCATTGCACTTTTTGTCCGCATGGGGCTTCATAGGCACACCGCCATACTCCCTGTACGGCGCTGTATCAAAGGTCATCGTCGCAATACCCTCTGCACTTTCGGCACATTGAACCAATTCGCGTATCTGCCGCGAAAAATCTTTTAACTCTTCTTCATCTTCGGCATTCGGACGTCCATTGGCTATGCTGCGCACAATGGAATGCTCGCACACCGCCGCAACCGCCGCAACAACGCGAAATCCGCGGCTTGTTAAACACGCGGCTAATTCCCGCAATGTGTCCTCATACGCGCGATTACCGTATGCGCACACCACCACCGCAGGCGTATTGTCCCCCTTCATGCGCGAAAAACGTTTCAGCGCAACATCGGGCACTCGTCCGCCAAAGGAGGGCACGCCGAACACCGCAAGCTCCTCCCGCGAAAATGTATACTCATCCTCCGCGGCGGAATACGGCGTCGTATCTATGTACCGCTGCGTTTCCCACGCACTTCCTATAAGTTCCACAACTTTTTTCGTGCTGCTTGTCGGGCTGAAACAAATCAAATTAACTCTTGAAATATTCATAATGCTTAATCCTTCTTTTTTCCATCCACAAATTTAATGCCGTTTTTAAACAGCTTTTTCGCAAGTATTTTGTCCGCCCATTTTTCCACGGCTTTTTCAAACGCGCGCATAAGAAAGGGCGCAACCACCGTAAATATGCACACCACCACCGCCTGCGGCAAGCTTATAGGTGCAACATCAAAGAACCCTCGCGCAAAAACTATACACAGTACAAACGCTAGAATGGTAGTGCCGAATATGACCTTTCTAAGCGTGGTAAACGGCTTGCTCACTTTCGCTACCACCCATATCCCTGCCGCGACCGCAATCAGCAAACACATTGTAGACATTGCCGACGGAGTATATTGGTATATACCCGCCAATATGTTGATTGCGATAATCCCAAGTATCACGCTTAACCCACCGGGAAGCGATTTTTTTAATATGTTAATCAAAAAGTTCTGCTTGACCGGTGCAAAATTAGGCTCTAACGCAAGGAAGAACGCGGGATAACCTATTGTCACAAAACTTATAAGCGTCATTTGTATCGGGCTGAACGGATAACTGCTTTCCACCAAAATCAACGTCAACAGCGCCAACAGCACCGCATAAACCGTTTTTGTAATAAACAGTGTCGCCACGCGCTCAATGTTATTTATAACCTTTCGTCCCTCATTCACAATGTCCGGCATCGTTGCAAAATTTGAATCCAAAAGCACCAAGTTTGCAATATTTTTCGCCGCGTCACTGCCTGATGCCATGGCAATAGCGCAGTCGGATTCCTTTAGTGCAAGCACGTCATTTACGCCGTCCCCCGTCATCGCAACTGTATGTCCGCTGCGCTTTAACGCGGAAATAATATCCTTTTTCTGCATGGGCGTAACCCGCCCAAACACGTTATATTTTTCCGCCGCTGCCTCAATATCCTCTTTTGTTTTAAGAGAAGTGGCGTCCACCGCCTCAAAATTTTTGACCCCCGCGCGCTCTGCAATAGCGCTCACCGTAACGGGGCTGTCCCCCGATATAATCTTGATTTCCACCTGCTGTTTTTCAAAAAATTCAAGAGTTTTTGATGCGTCATCACGCAAACGGTCTGAAATCAACAAAAACGCAATCGGGCGCATACCCGCCGGTACTTTGTTGTCCAATATATCCACACCGTCACTGTGCGCAAGCACCAACACCCGACTCCCGCGTTTTGCATATGCCTCAGGCTTAAGCCCTGCATATCCGCTCGGGAAAATAAACTCAAACGCCCCTAAAAAGTACGTTCCCTCACCCTCAAAGCTCACCCCGCTGTATTTACGCGCAGAAGAAAACGGAACAATGGTTCTGACCTCGTGGTCAAACCTCTTCCCGAATTTTTCCACCACCGCATGAAAGGTCGCGTTATCATCCATAAGCGCGCCCGCCATATTTGCGAGTATCTCATCAATGTTTTGCCCGTCCTCCACCGTCAAAACTTCCTCTACGTGCATTTTCCCCTCGGTAATCGTTCCCGTTTTATCAAGGCAAAGCACATCCACACGCGCCAAAGTTTCTATGCAATATAAATCCTGCACCAACGTGCGCTTTGTGGCAAGTATAATGGCGCTTGTCGCCAATGAAATACTGGTGAGCAAAATAAGCCCCTCGGGAATCATCCCTATAAGCGCGCCCACCGTTTTTACCGTATTATCCGCAATGGGCAGCCCCACCACCAGCCACTGTTTCAAAAACAACAGCACGCCCACCGGCACAATTATTATACTTATAACCTTTAAGATACGGTTAAGCGACCCACGCAGCACCGATGTGCGCTTTTTTGATACCTTTGCGTCATAAGAAATTTTGTTTGCATAGTTTTCCACACCCACGCGCTCTACACGCGCATACGAATTTCCCGACACAATGTAGCTTCCCGAATACAGAAAATCCCCCGCACCCTTTACCACAACATCCGACTCACCCGTGATAAGTGATTCGTTTACCTCTACCGTACCCTCTAAAATAATGCCGTCCGCGCACACTTGATTGCCGGGCATAAGCAGCATCACATCATCAAGCACCAGCTCACTCACGCTGATTTCTTTTTGTATAGAATTGCGCACCACTTTAACTTTTGCCGCAACAATAACGGACAGCTTATCCAGCGTACGCTTTGTCGCGATTTCCTGCGCAAGCCCGATAAACAAATTTCCCACAACCACAAGCAAAAAAACGAGTTCCTTGATATACCCCGTCATCACAATAAATACTGTGAATATCATATTTAAAACATTGAAAAATGTAACGAAATTATCCTTGAATATCTGCCGATATGATTTGGTGGTGTTTGTATTATATGCGTTTGTCAAGCCATCCGCCACGCGCTGCTTTACCTGCTCATCTGTCAGTCCTGCGTCACACGTCGCGTTAAAACGCTCTTGCCCGTTGTCCTCCATACCGTCCCCTTCATGTTTTGATGCTGTATTATTTACATTATAACATACTTTTTACACGCACCAATACTTATCGCGCAAAATTCATAAAATAATAATAAAAACGACGAAATTTTTCATCCGCCGTTTTTTCTGCGTCTGCTTTTAGGTTATTTTACAAAAAAACGATACTCTGTAACGTTATGATAAGTTCTGCCCTCATGCAACACACATGACGGAAAATTATCATGGTGTATGCTGTCCGGGAATAGCTGTGTTTCAAAGCAATATGCCGTGCGCGGGCCATATTTCACCCCGTGCTTGCCCTCCATCTCTGAAACAAAATTCGCCGTGTAAAGCTGCATACCGGGCTCATCCGTATACACCTCCATCACCCGCCCGCTCTGCGGGTCCTCCACGCGCGCCGCCGCCCTAAATCCCATGCCCCACAGCACAAAATTATGGTCATACCCGCCGCACAGCTTAAGCTGCTCGCATTCATCTTCAATGCGCTCGCCGATAAGATGCGGATGTGTGAAATCAAGAGGCGTACCCGCCACCTCCGCAATTTCACCGGTAGGAATAAGATTTTCGTCCACCGGCGTATATTCACCCGCCCCTATGCTTAAAATGTGATCATATATCTCGCCCTCGCCGCGCAAATTAAAATATGAGTGGTTGGTGAGTGACAGCAATGTATCCGCGTCCGAATGCGCAAAATATTCAAGCCGCACCGCGTTTTCCTCCGTAAGTGTCATTTCCACGCGCACATCCACCGCGCCCGGAAAACCATTTTCACCGTCGGGGCTGTGATATGTGAGGTGCAATGTGTTTTCGTGCACCGTTCCCTCCCACACCTTGCGGTTAAAGCTGTCATTGCCGCTGTGCAGCAAATTTACGCCCTTTTCATTGCATGGTATGCTGTATTCCTTACCGCCCACCATGAATTTACCCTGCGCTATACGGTTTGCCACACGTCCCACGGTCGCCCCGAAAAACGGATGCTCGCCGAAATATTCCTGCGGCGTGGAAAACCCAAGCACCACGTCCGCAAGGTTCCCGTTTACATCGGGCATTAAGACAGACATAATCGTCGCCCCATAATTGGTGACGCTCATAATTCCATGTGCATTATTCGTGAATGTATATACACATACATCCTTACCGTCTTTCGTGCATACCTGCTGAGTTTCAATCATAACCCTTACCGCCTTTTTATTATGCTGTTTTCTTAAAAAATCACTTCGTCCGCCACACCGCCGCCAATACATACATCCCCGTCATACAATACACAATATTGCCCGGGTGTGACCGCCCGCTGCTTTTGCTCAAACTCCACCAAATAAACGCCGTCCGCGCGCTTTGTTGCATATGCACTTTGGTCGGGCTGACGATAGCGCACCTTTGCCGCGCACGCAAACCCCGCCTTTTCCTCGCCGCCCGCTATAAAATTCGTACCGCTCATCACAAGCGCCCGCGAATACAAAAGCTCTGACTCTGCGCCCTGCGAAACATATAAAACATTATTCTGCATATCCTTTTTCACCACAAACCACCGCTCGCCCGTGCCCTCTGCGCTGCCGCCGATGTCAAGCCCGCGGCGCTGCCCGAGTGTGTAATACATAAGCCCGTCATGCCTGCCGACAACCTTGCCCTCAAGCGTCTTCATATCTCCCGGGTTTGCCGGCAAATAGGTCTGCAAAAACTGTTTGAATTTACGTTCTCCGATAAAACATATCCCTGTGGAATCTTTCTTTTTTGCCACCGAAAGCCCACACTCCTCCGCCATTTTACGCACATCTTTTTTTTGCATTTCGCCTATCGGAAACATAGCGCGCCCGACCTGCGCCTGCGACAGCATACACAAAAAATAGCTTTGGTCCTTAAGCGCATCCAGTCCTTTTTTTAAATATACCCTGCCGTTATCCCGCGCAAGCCGCGCATAATGCCCTGTCGCCAAATAATCCGCGCCCGCCTTTTTTGCAAAATCAAGAAATGCCGCAAACTTTATTTCTTTGTTGCACAACACATCGGGATTCGGCGTTCTGCCTTTTTTATATTCTTCCAAAAAATATTTAAACACACGCTCCCAATATTCATGTTCAAAATTCACAGTATAGTATGGAATATCTATTTTCGCGCACACCGAACGCACATCGTCATAATCTACCGCCGCGGGGCACTCCTTATCGGGTTCGCTGTCATCCCAATTTTTCATGAAAACGCCTATTACATCATACCCTTGTTCCTTTAAAACAAGCGCCGACACCGCCGAATCTACGCCGCCCGACATTCCGACGACCACACGCTCTTTCTTTTTCGTCATAAAACCTCTCCGTTTTCTGTGGGTCTGCTTTCATATCTCTCCTTATTATAGTATAATCTTTCATAGGAATTATGCAAGGAGGCAAGCATGAAGAAATGCAATAAAAAAACGCTCATTGGCGTTATAATTACCATATTATGTATCATTGGCGTTATCTTGATTTTTTTATTCAACACAAACACCACCTCCCTTAACGGTCTTAAAGAAATTTGGAATAATACAATTCATCCGACGTCAAGCCAAAATGTCTCCGAACTTGTGCCCGCAGACAGCACCGAGCTGCTGCTTTATGTAATAGATACCGGAAACTCCGACAGCCTTGTGATACGCACCGCAAACGACCGCTCCATGCTTATTGATACGGGTGAAAATGACGACAAGCAACGCATAATCGACACCCTTAATGCGCTTGGCATAACCACTCTTGACGCATTGGTTGCAACACATCCGCATTCCGACCACATAGGCTCTATGGAAGAAATACTTGAAAGCATTCCCGTCCGCACCGTGTACATGACTGATTTTTCCGAACAGGCACAGTCCTTCAAATCTATTACCAAACAAATAAAAGCTAAAAACATTGCCGCCGTAAATTTAACAGAGGGTGACACCTTTAGCCTCGGCGACGTTCATTTTACAGCGCTTAATCCGCAAAACGCGGAATATGACAACGCAAACAATTCAAGCATAGTGTTGCTTGCTCAATATGAAAATACAAAATTCCTTTTTGAGGGAGATGCGGAAAAAGAAGCCGTTTCCGATATGCTTGCGCATAACGCGGAAATCATGGATGTAGATGTGCTGAAAGTCGGACATCACGGCTCGCATAACGGCACTACACAAGAGCTGCTTGATGCCGCCACCCCTTCGCTCGCGCTGATTACCTGCGGCAAGGATAACGATTACGGGCATCCGCATAAGGAAACTCTTGATTTGCTTTCCGTTGAAAATGTAACCGTACTCCGCACAGATAAAAACAGCGATATTGCCGTTTTTTCCGACGGAAACGAAATCACCTATAAAACAGCGGCATAATCGCCGCAAAGCCTAAAACCTTAAGACCTTGGGGCTCCACCCTAAGACCCCTAAGACCTCGGGGCTCTGCCCCAAACCCCTCGCATTTGTAGGGGCGGATAGACGCCCGCGCCCTTGTAGGGGCGGATATTATCCGCCCGTGCCCTTGTAGGGGCGGATACC
>JAVXIJ010000080.1:903-6662 GCA_036648415.1 Christensenella sp. | reverse complement strand
GGCGGGGGCTGAGCGTCAGAAGCCATCAGTGCGCGCACAGCTCAAGGAAATGCGTGAGGAACGAAAGACAAAGACAGAGCTGAAACCGTTGCAGAAAGCGCGAGCCCGTCAAACGGTACACAAACAACTAAAAAGGAAACGAAAAGCGAGGTAATTTAGTATGGAAAATTATGATGTGTTGATGGAAAAAACAAATCAGGTGCAGGAAGATCACTTTGATAAAGAAGCGTGGGTTGAAAACAAGAAACAGGAGCGAGAAAAGACGTATGCGCAGATCGATGATATGACAGAAAAGGTGTTTTCCAACCCTGCTGTTTTTAACCAATATCTGAATATGCAGGCAAACATGGGAAAAATGCGGGCGGCAAATACGCTGCTTGTGATGGAGCAAAAGCCGGACGCCACCTATGTAAAAACCTTTGACGAATGGAAGGAACGCGGACGTTCTGTAAAAAAGAACCAAACAGGCATTCGCGTTCTGGAGGCAAACGGCGAATATATGCGCGATGATGGTTCGGTCGCTATGGGCTACGATGTGGCGCGCGTGTTTGATATTTCTCAGACACACGGAAAAGTCATTTCGCAGCGGGCAACCAATTCTATGCCGCTCAAGTTCAAACTCAAGGCGCTCATGACGGGTACGTCCGTTCCCGTGAAGCTATCGGATTCTGTATCGCAGGAGGTAGGCGCACAGTATTCACAGGATACTGAGGTCGTGGATGTAGCGCGTGGGCTTGACGGTGACAAGCTGTTTTACTGCATTGCGCGTGAACTCGCCCGTGCGGATGAAGGATTGAATTTGGACACCTTTGGTTGCCACAATGCTGCCGCCATCGCGTGCAAGCGGTTTGGAATTGCCGCCCCTGCCATTGATAAGCTGCCGGAACTGTTTGGAGAAATGGAGCCACAAGAAAAGCGGGCGGTTCTAAACGATATTCGTGAAGCGGCCTGTGACACCGTAGAACGGGTGGATAATACCCTGTATGCGGAATTGCGCAAACAGAAGACGCAGCCGGCGAGGTAAGCGATGAATGAAATGCGCGTCATTGAGGTGAACGAATATGGACATCGCTTTATCATCAGCACTTTAAACGATAAGCGAAATGAGCTTATAGAGTCGGGGCAAGACACATCATTTGTGGATGAAACTCTGCTTGATGTGATCGACGCGCCGACAACGCGTACCCGTGAGAGCAAAAAGCAAAAACGGAAAATGAAGGGAGAAGAAAGATAATGATACAGTGTATTGAATCGCTCGGAAGAGCAACAAAGGAAACCATTGGAATGGATGACGCAGATGACAGCGAATCAGAATGACAATAAGAAGATAAGCCTGATTTTTATTGGGCTTGGCTGTATCTTTGTGATGTGGGCGGCGCTTTTAGCCGCCCCATTTTTGTCTAAGGGGCTTATTGGCATTATAAAGGGCGTGGCAGATGGAATCAATCATCCGTTTCACATTACATGGTGTGCGAACTCCCCGCGCGCAATCCTTATATTCCTGCTCATTTATGCGCTCTGCGTCGGAATATATATTTCCACTAAACGCAACTATCGCAAGGGCGAGGAACACGGAAGCGCAAAATGGGGAGATGCCCGCGCGTTGACAAAGAAGTATGCGGATAAAGAACCAACGCAAAACATTATTCTTACAAACAATGTGCGGATTGGGCTTGACGGATATAAGCACAGGCGAAACTTGAATGTCATGGTGGTGGGCGGCAGCGGCGCGGGTAAAACACGGTTTTATGCCAAACCCAACATCATGCAGGCAAATACTTCCTTTCTGATATTGGATGCAAAAGGAGAGATTTTGCGCGATACGGGCGCATTGCTTGAAAAGGAGGGATATGTAATACGTATTTTAGATCTCATTAACATGGAAAAAAGCCATGGGTATAATCCGTTCGCTTATTTGCGGGATGATAAGGACGTGCTGAAATTAGTTTCAAACCTCATTCGCAACACCACACCCAAGGGCGCGACGCCATCCGATCCGTTTTGGGAGCGCTCAGAAACGGCGCTTTTGGAGGCTCTTATCTTGTATCTTGTGAGCGAAGCGCCGGAGGATGAGCAAAATTTCCCAATGGTAATGGAACTGCTTTCCGCTGCCGAGGTACGGGAAGAAGATGAGGAATACGCGAGTGTGCTCGACGAGCTGTTTGAACGGCTTGAAATGCGTGAGCCGGAGCATTTAGCGGTGAAGCAATATCACATTTTCAAGATGGCAGCGGGCAAAACGGCAAAGAGTATTCTTGTGTCGCTTGGCGTGCGTCTGGAAAAATTCAATTTACCGCAGATTGCGTCAGTCATGAGCTATGATGAACTTGATCTTCCATCTATAGGAGAGCGCAAAACCGCACTATTCGCGCTTATACCTGATAATGACAGCAGCCTAAACTTTATTATAGGTATGATGTACACGCAGCTTTTTCAGGAGCTGTATTACCTTGCAGACTATAAATACAACGGTAAATTACCAACACACGTGCATTGCATGATGGACGAATTTGCCAAGGCAAGACAGTTATTGTGATGACAATAGTTCTGAGAGAATAGGTGGTAATAGTGTATAAATGGCTTAAAAAATACAAAAAAATAAGCAAGCGACAATAATCGGCAATAATCTTTACAAACACCGGTTACAATGATATAATGCACCTATAATTTAACAAGAGCGAGGATGACTTATGAACACACTTGAAGATAGATGGTATTCGTTGCCGGAGATTTGCAAATATCTTGGCATTAGCAGAGATACGGTGATTAAATGGATTGCCGAGAAAGATATGCCCGCTCACAGGTTGGGTAAGCTGTGGAAGTTCAAGATCAGTGAGGTTGATCATTGGGTTATAAGCGGTGGGGCGGAGATATAGATGCTAACAAAGGAATTGTTTTTAGTATTTTGAAACAGAGGACACAATATGACTAACTTAGACCAAAAACTTGAAATATGGAAAAATAAACTCCTCGATTTAGGCAAGCGCAATAGGTTGCTTAATTATCGTGACACAAAACGCTCTAACTTGCGGATAAAGACGCCCTCAATATTTGATTTATGGAATAGTTTTGTTGTTTCGGAAAAATCTCTGGAGTTTGATTATTTTGACGACGAAAAGGCAAGTTTGTTTGAGGCAAATGATGAGCAAGAAACACAAGAAAATACCGGTTCAAGAAGTGTTATTACAAACCAAACTATTAAAGAACAACAGAAAACTTTGCGGAATTTGCGACAGAAAGCAAAGACGGCTACGGAAGAACAGGGCGTTAATATTCTATATCTTTCTTTCGGATTTTTGAAGTGGTCTGAAAGCGGACATTCGGATCAATATTGTAATTCACCTATTATTCTTGTGCCGGTGACGCTCACGATTGAATCCATAACTTCCCCATTCGTCTTAAATCTGCATGAAGATGAAATTGTGCTAAACCCAACGCTTGTTTATAAGCTTGAAAATGATTTCGGGATAACTCTTCCGGAATTTAGCGAAGAAACCGATTTGCAGAGTTATTTAGAAACAATTAACACTTTGGTTTTAGCAAACAAATGGGAAGTTTTTAATGTTGTTGGGCTTAGCCTGTTGTCGTTTTTGAAAATCAATATGTATAATGATTTGGAAACTCACAAAGATAAGATTTTAAGCAATCCTGTTGTGAGAGCTTTGAATGGTGATACTTCCGCTCTTAATGTCTCGGTTGAGGATATAAACGATTTTGATCACGATAGACAAACAACGCCAACGGAAATATTTCAAGTTGTCGATGCCGATTCAAGCCAACAAGATGCCGTTTTGTTTGCGAAAAAAGGAGCAAGTTTTGTATTGCAAGGACCTCCCGGAACGGGAAAAAGTCAGACCATAACAAATATTATCGCAGAGTGCCTTGCGGCCGGGAAAAAAGTTTTATTCGTTTCTGAGAAAATGGCGGCACTTGAAGTTGTTCAAAGACGGCTCACGAGTGCAGGGCTTGATATTTTTTGTCTTGTATTGCACAGCTATAAAGCAAATAAAAAAGAGATTTTAGAGCAACTCGCAGACACTCTTGCAATGACAAAGCAAAAAGCCGATTTAAGCGATGAGGCTTTTGCCAAACTTGATCTTTTGCAGGATTATAGAGAACAACTAAACGCATATGCCGAGGCGATATTCACTCAAATCTCACCACTTGATAAAACGATTTATGAAGTTAATGGTCACATCGCCAATCTTCAATCCTATGAAGATATAATATTTAGAATTGATGATGTTCTTTGTATTACACAACAAAAATTAAATCGCTTTGTAAACCTATTGAATCGCTTTGTAGAAACTATGGGCAAGAAAAGTGATGATTATAAAAACAATCCGTGGAATGGTGCAAATGTTCAAACCGTATCAAATGAACTTCGCCATGATACCGGAGCGAATTTAACAAAGTTGATCCCAAAGATTTTAGATAGTTCAAAGCTGTATGACAAAATAGAAAGCGATTTAGGAATAGAGCATATTTCATCATATAACGGCTTGCGTGAATTAATCGAGATATTAGAAATCGCCTCACGTTCTCCTCTTGCACCTATAAACTTTATTGTTGGCGAAAATCTTAGTCCATTATTTGAAGAAACAGAGAGATATTTAAGTATCAAAGAAAAATACAACATTGTTCAGTTCGAGCTAATTAATACCTATAGTGCAATCTCAAACACGAATATTGCATTTAAGATATGCACTCCATCGGGTTTGTTTATCCTCAATGAAATTAATAGGCAAATCGTTTTTTTAGACAAACAAATAGATGACAATGTGTTGCTTCAGGGTTGGAAAAATATCAATGACCGGAACAAAGTCGCTGCGGTATTCGCAGAGGCAAAGCAATTGGCAGAGAATCATAACGAGATAAAGGGAAAACTGCTAAAAGTATTTGAGCCTGAAATATTTGAAGTCGATTACAAGGCAATGCAAATGCGTTTTAAGTCTGAATACACATCTGTTTTTAAGTTGTTTAACAGTCAATACAAAATTGATAAGCGTGCAATTCAAGGATTATATAAAGAAGTCGTTAAAAAGATTAACGACAGTTCAATTATGACAACTCTCGCAGCTTTAAGAAAAGCAGATGAGGCAAAAAACTTCTTAAACGTCAACTCGTCAAAGTTTGCTGCGTTTTTCGGTGATGTTTATCAAGCTGAAGATACAGATTTCAATTATCTCTCGTCGCAAATGAACGTTTACGATAACATCGGTTTATGCCTTGAAAAGTTAGAAACATTGAAATTAGTAGCAAGTGATTTAGCCGAAAACGATGAACGGTTGAAACTGCGCTATGATTATTTATATAACGGAATAAATACAGACTGGCAAAAAGTACTCATTTCGCTTAATTGGGCAAGTGAATTTAGAGAAAAGACAGAAAAGTATGGTGTCGGCGAAAAGTTTATTTCAAATGTTTGCTCAAACAACGCAAAAATTGCTGCCTGTGGACAATACAGTAAACAATTAACAGACCATTTGCAGAATATCGACACTGAGTTGGATTGGTTTTTGGGTTTATTCGATTCGCCTGATGAGATAAAAAGCGCAAGAATGATTGCCCTTTCAGACCGATTAATTGCTTGTAAAGATGGACTTGCCCTCTTGGAACAATGGATTGATTTTAGAAACGCAAGAACAGATTGCATAAATGAAGGGCTTGCAGATTTTATTGAAAAAATTGATACAATGCAAGCAAATATTGAGTTGATAACTCCGATGTTCAAAAAGCGGTTTTATAGGCTGTGGCTT
>JAVXIJ010000080.1:0-893 GCA_036648415.1 Christensenella sp. | reverse complement strand
GCAATTTTGCTACGCTTGATAAATTACAGTTTGATATTGCAAAAGCAAGAATACGCAAAAAACTAATAGATGAATTGCCCTCGCTTGAGCGCTTTATTTCGGGAACTGATGAAATTAGCATCCTCAAAAGAGAGCTTGTCAAGCAAAGAAAAATAAAGCCTATTAGAAAACTGTTTAGAGAGATTCCGAATTTGCTATTAACTCTTAAGCCTTGCCTTATGATGTCGCCCCTTTCGGTTAGTCTATTCCTTGAGGCAGACAGTTATATGTTCGACACGATTATTTTTGACGAGGCGTCGCAGGTCTGCACAGAAAATGCAATAGGTGCGATTTCAAGAGGCAAGCAAGTGATTATTGCCGGCGACAGCAAACAGTTGCCTCCCACCAACTTCTTTACTGCAAGCACGTCGGATTCTGATTATGATATTGCCGATGATGACGATGAAGATGACGATACAAATGCCTATGAATCAATATTAGACGAGGCTATTATGTTGCCGGAGCGGACTTTGCTTTGGCATTATCGTAGTCGCCACGAACATTTGATTGCTTTTTCAAACGCTAAAATATATAAAAATAATCTGATTACATTCCCCTCAAACGAAGATAAAATCGCCGATAACGGAGTGGAGTATAAATATGTTCGAGAGGGATTTTATGACCGTGGCGGCAAAAAGGGCAATGTTATCGAGGCTAAGAAGATAGCAGAGTTAATCTTTGACCATTTCAAGCGATTTCCGGAGCGTTCACTTGGCGTTATTGCCTTTGGCGAAGTGCAACAACAAGCGATTGATACTTGTGTGCGGCAATTGCGCAAAGAGAATCAGCAATACGAAAAATTCTTTAACGAAGATAATCACGAGGCATTTTTTATTAAAAACTTGAAAAATGTG
>JAVXIJ010000079.1:0-6722 GCA_036648415.1 Christensenella sp. | reverse complement strand
TTAAATATTATATTACTATAACATATTTGATGTGCAAAAGTCCTGAAAAAACAGATAAATTTTTTAAATACATACATTGACAGGCGATGTATGTAGATATATACTGTAAATATAAAAGAAATGTATGACGGAAAGGAGAAATCATAATGTCATTGACTTCGGATTTGATACGCGGGCATACAGAAACAATTATATTAGCGCAGCTTCTGAAAAAAGACAGCTATGGCTATGAAATAAATAAATCGCTCAGGCAGGCGACAAACGGCGAATATGAGCTTAAGGAAGCAACATTATATTCGGCATTTCGCAGGTTGGAAAGCGCGGAAATGATAGAATCCTATTGGGGGGACGAAACAACGGGGGCGCGCAGGCGCTATTACAAAATAACAATTTTGGGACGGGCGAAATATGAAAAAAGCAAGGCAGATTGGGATAACACAAAAAAGCTGATAGACAGATTGATTTGAATTGTATTTTGGGAGGGGTTATAATGGAAGAAAAGTTGCGGCAATATGTGGAAAAGCTTTTTGCGGAGGCACCCAAAACGGCAAAGCTGAGGGAGCTGCGTGAAGAAATTTTAATGAATCTTAAAGAAAAATATAATGATTTGCGTGAAACGGGTGTATCGGAAGAGGAAGCATACGAGATCGTTAAAGGAAGTATCGGAGATGTTGAGGAGCTTATAAGCAGCGCGCAGGAGGCGGACGTGCCGCAGGAGGCGGAGCGTATGCCCCAAGAACCGCACAAGGACACAAAGCATAAAGCGTTCAAGGAATATATGGGCGCTATGTGGCTTATTATTACCGCACTTTACTTTTTGATAAGTTTTGCAACGAGGGCGTGGCACATAACCTGGGTGATTTTTATTATAGGAGTGGCGGTCGAGCAATGTATACGGGTGATATTTTGTGCGGAGGATGAGCAGGGCGGTACGAGCGGCGAAAAACGTAAAAAAATTTATACGAGTATATTTTGGATGCTTACTGTGATAATATATTTTGTGTTGAGCTTTGCAACACACGCGTGGTATCTGACTTGGATAATTTTTCTTATAGGCGCGGCGATAAACTCGATTATACGAATAAATGTTAAATGAATATACAGAGGTGGCATGATGAGTAAAAAGACAAAAATTGTTTTGTGGGCGGTAATTGCAGTGGTGTTGACAGCATTGCTTGTGTGGGGGATTGCGGGCGCGACATCTTTCGGCAACACCGTGAGTAATTTTTTCGCGAATTTGAGCGTGGGGGATTTTGTGGACAAGCTGCCGGATAACGCGCAGACAAGCGATAAATTTGAAGTGCCGGACGCACAGCAGATAAGTCAAATTTCCATGCGTTTTGTGGATGAGGATATAGAGCTTGTTTTGACAGATGAAGCGGTTATTCGTGTGGAGGAAACAAGCGGAGATACAATTAAAAAAGAAGATATGATGCACCACAGCGTGAAAAAAGATGCGTTGGTGGTGCAGAGCGGCAGAGCGGGGCGCATGTTCGGGTGGATAAATAATTACAAAATCAAGGTGCGAGTGATGATTCCGCGTTCGTACAGCGGTGTAATTGATATTCAGAGTGTATCGGGAACGCTTGCGGCGGAGCAGATAGCGGCGGTTTCAGCGATTTATACGACTACAGCGGGGGATATTACAATAAACGGCGGGGTGTGTGATGATATGCGTGTGAAAAGTATATCCGGAGATATTGGCATAACGGATGCCAAAGTCGGACATTTGCGCGCGGATACTACGTCGGGAAAAATTGATATGCGGGGTGTGTTTGAAAGAGTGAATGCGGGCAGCACGTCAGGAGAGCTGTTGCTTGAGGCGGCGGGGGCAATGGACATCAGCACCGACACCACAAGCGGAAGCACTAAAATAAAGTGCGCGGACGCGGAAAACCTTGAGAGTATATCGGCAAGCTCTGTTTCGGGGAATGTGGAGATTATGCTTCCGAGTGATTGCGGGTTTATGCGTAGATATGACACGATGTCGGGCTCGGAGGACAACGGGTTTGTGATGAGAGGCGGAATCAGCGGGGACGGCATGGTGGATATTGGGGTGGACACCGTTTCGGGCTCGCTGCGCATGGCGCAAAATAATTAAGTAACTGTTAAGAAACAAAATGGTAAATATTTGATATAATAGAGATAGTGAAACAGAAGAAACAGAGCATATAGTAGGAGAATGATGAATAAAACGTACCCGCTTGACACCGCCGCAAAGCTTTTTCCGCCGGTGACACGACCGACCAATACCTCTGTGTATAGGCTGTCTATGGTGATGACCGAAACCGTCAAACAGGATATATTGCAAAAAGCGGCAGAGATGACGCTTGCACGTTATCCGTATATTGCGGTGAAGCTTACAAAAACAGTATCGGATTGTTTTTTTGAAGCTAATGACGCGCCCTTTACGGTCAGACGCGAATGTGATATGCCTTGCGCGCCCATAGATGAAGAAAAAGATAACGGCTATTTGATACGTATATTGTGGTATGAGAATGTAATTACACTGGAAATGTTCCACGCACTTGCGGATGGCGCAGGGGCAAGCGAGATTTTAAAAACTCTGGTTTATTGTTATTTGACGTGTGACGGAGTGAGCATTGACGCGGAGGGCAAGATACTTTTGCCGGGGGAGCGGATAGACGAAGCGGAATATGAAGACAGCTTTTTGAAATATTATGAGGGCGGCGCAGCAAAGGTCAGCAAGCTGCCGCAGGCATTTAAAATCAAAGGGCAGCAGTTTGAGCAGGCGGGGCACAGCATTATACAGGGGATATTGGGTATTGACGGGCTGAAAAGTGCGGCAAAGAGCCATGGAGCGACGATTACAGAGTATCTGTGTGCGCTGATGATATATTCTATTCGCCGCGAGAATGTGGACAGCGAGGTTGATGATGAGCCTATAGTGTTGAGCGTGCCCGTGAATCTGCGAGGGTTGTTTCCGTCAAAAACAATCAGAAATTTTTTCTGTATATTGAGTTTGTCGGTTTCGATAGAGCAGGCGGACACATTCCGTTCTACTTTAGATGTTGTTTCGGAGCAGCTGCGCGAAAAGACGAAAAAAGAGAATTTGTTTGCGGGCATTAAAGAAAGCTGCGGGGTGATGGAAAACGGTTTTGTGAAGTCTGTGCCGCGATTTTTGCGGGAGGCGGGTACACGGTTTGTATTTGCGTTTTTCAGTGAGGATGTCAAGACAATCACTATGTCTAATGTGGGAGTAATAGACCTTCCGCAGGATATGCTTAAATATATACAGCGGGCGGAAACGTTGGTATATCCGACAGAGCGCAGTCCTATAAATTGCTGTATGTGCTCTGTAAACGGAATAATGACAATTACGTTTATCAAAACGATCAAGGAAACAAATTTGTTGCGGTTTTTCTTCAATTTTTTGGCGAGGGAAACGGGTGCAGAGGTGAAGATTTGCACTAACGAATGGGGGGTGCACTAATTGGGCAAATGTGAATATTGCAATGTATCGGTGGAGGAGAGAGAGGTTTGTCCGCTTTGCGGCAGGCAGGTTGGGGCGGATAAAGCAGCCGCACCGCGACCGTATCCGCGCTGTGATACTAAAATAGAAAAAACTTTGGGAGCAGCCACGATATGCAAGGCGGCGGCCATAAGCGCTTGTGTTATTGCGGTGTGCGCACTCATAAATCTTTTGACATACAGTGTCGGCGGCAACTATTGGTTTGTGGATGTTGCGGTTATATTTATATATTTTTGGGTGCTGATATTAAATACAATCAGAGCTAAAATTGCAGGCAGCTTAAAGCTTATGGTGCAGGCGCTTGTGATGGGGGCAATGCTGTGCGTGTTTGATTGGAATGCAAGCGGCGGGATGTGGTCGGTGAATTTTGCGATACCGATTATGTGCATGGCTTTTGTTTCGCTGATAATGTATATTGTGTTTACAAAGAAGCTTTCGTGGAACGAATATATAGGGTACATGATTGTGGTGCTGTTGTGCGGACAAGGTGCTGTGACGGGCGCTATACTCGGCATAGTGCGATTTGGCTGGCTGAGCATTGCGGCGGCAGGGTATGCGGCGCTTACTTTCCTTATGATGTTGATTTTCGCAAATGGGCGCTATAAAAGCACGCGTGTTAAGCGAATCCGTTTTTAGGGCAGCGCTGTATGCGTGAAAATGCCGTGGGGTGCGGGAGCAAATTAAAGTAAAAAAAAGTTTAAATATTAAAAACAAATTGCCAAAAACAAAGCTGCATGGTAAAATGAACGTATTATGGAGCGGTGGTTGTTGTACCTGAGGTAATTTTGTGAGAAAAGTGCAATCAGCTAAATTTAATATATTATTGGCGATATTTTGTGTCGCTTTTTTTGTGTTGAGCATGTTATTTATGAGTCATGCCAATATGGATAACCGCGCACAAACGCAAGAGTATATTGCAAAGGTGGCAGAGCAGAGCAAAATATCCATTGTAAAGCAGATAGAGGGCGATTTTCAGACATTACACGGTATGGCGGCAATGATAGGAAGCATGGAGGATGCCGATTATGACGACCTCATGCCTACAATTAAAAATGTGAACGACAATAATGCGTTTTTGCGAATGGGGTTTGTTGATAAAAACGGGACGGTAAAGGGCGTAGATGTTGACGGCACAGGGTTTGAGGATGAAGCGATAATCGAGCAAGAGTCGGTGGAACGTGTGCTTGCGGGGGAAGACATAATCACAAGTGCGCAAAAGGTGAAAAACGGCACGGAGTATGTTAATCATTATGCTGTGCCTATCAATAAAGACGGAAAGACAGCGGGGGTGCTTTATGCCGCTAATAATTCCGAGGTGCTTGAGGAAATAATGGATACTGCCGCTATTGATGGCCAGGATAACGCCACCATTGTGGACAGTGAGGGGAATTTTGTGCTGCGGTTTGATCATTCGTCTGCGGGTGGGGTGTTGTCAAATATTCTTGATTACATTTCTTTGGATGGTGAAGACGCACAAAGAGTGCGCGTTGATTTTGGGCACAACAAAAGCGGAATGGTGGAATATACGGACGGCGGGGAAACGCATTGGGCGGCATACACACCGATCGGAATAAATGATTGGTATGTGATGAGCGTTGTCCACGGAAATGCGGTAAATGAAAGTTTTACGGAAATGACAATCGGAATGCTGGGGATAATACTCAGCGCTATTTTAATATTTTTGTTGTTTGTATTTGTGATAAAGCGTACAAATGCGCGCAATCATCATGCGCTTGAAGAGGTTGCGTATACAGATGAACTCACGGGATACAGCAATTATCCTAAATTTTTGATAGATGCCGAAAAGCTTCTTTTAAATAATAAGGACAAAAAATATACTTTTTGGTACAGCGATCTTAAAAATTTCAAGTATGTAAATGATATGTTTGGATATGAAGTGGGGGATCGCGTGCTGCGATATTGGGCGAATGTAATTGCAGGAAACCTGTGCGAGGGCGAGACATTTTGCCGCGCGTCAGGCGATAAATTTATGGCGCTGCGGGCGTATACGTCAAAAGAGGAAGCGGAGCAGAGATTTAATTGGGCGGCAGAACAGCTGGCGAATTATTGGGAAACGGCGGAGCAGGGCTACAAGTTAGAGCTGTGTGCGGGTATTTATTGCGTGAGCAAGGAAGACGAGAATATTCGCGTGAGTGACATGATAGACAGGGCAAATGTTGCGCAAAAATCTATTAAAAATGACGGCGGAATCATGTGTGCGTTTTACTCGGATGAGATGAGGGAGCGCATTTTAACAGAAGCAAAAATGGAAAGACTCATGGAAAACGCCATTAAAAATGAAGAATTTCAAGTTTATTTGCAGCCTAAAATTGATATTCAGCATGGGGATGTTTTGGCGGGGGCGGAGGCTTTGGTGCGATGGAAAAGCCCTGAGCTTGGGATGTTGCCGCCCAACAGCTTTATACCGTTATTTGAAAGAAACGGTTTTATTGTTAAGCTGGATAAATATATGCTGGAGCAGGCTTGCAGAATTATCAGGGAGCACCTTGACAGCGGGGACCCGAAAATTATTTTGGCGGTGAATGTTTCGCGATTATGTATGCGGCAGGAATATTTTGTGCAATCCTACGTGGATATTAAAAACAAATACAATATACCCGATAATTGCATTGAGCTTGAATTTACGGAGAGTATTGCCGTTTATAATCATGAATTATTCCGCGATATTGTGCGAAAATTTCAGCAAAACGGGTTTGTTTGTTCGTTGGATGATTTTGGCTCGGGGCAATCGTCACTTAACATTTTAAAAGATATTCCTGTGGATATTTTAAAGCTGGATATGTTGTTTTTCCATGAAGAAAATGAAGTGTCGCGCGCACGCGCGCTGGTTAGAGGGATTATTGATATTGCTAAAGGGCTGGGAATTTTAACGGTGGCAGAGGGCGTGGAGAGCATGGAGCAGGTGGAGTTTTTGCGAAGCGCAGGGTGTGACATGGTGCAGGGATTTGTGTTTGCCAAGTCTATGCTTGAGAATGAATTTACAGTGTATTCGCGCCCGCACGTGAAGACGATATTACAGAGAAAATGCGAGAGTGAAGAAGAGGGCGAATAACGCAAAAGGATATGATTTTGCGCACGCGGCAGCGGGGATTTGTGGGCGGAGCCATGGGGTCTTAACGACGCGGGCGGATGGTATCCGCCCCTACAAAGGCGGCGGGCGGATGGTATCCGCCCCTACAAAGGCGGCGGGCGGATGGTATCCGCCCCT
>JAVXIJ010000078.1:0-6758 GCA_036648415.1 Christensenella sp. | reverse complement strand
TAATACGAATAAAAAAAACACGGTATGCGGTGCGCGGGGATTGCGCTCGGCTGCATACCGTGTTTGGTTATTCAGCTCATCATTTCGAGCTTTAAATCCTGAGGACGTATCCACCCGACCTTGCGCAGTATTGTCGCAAAAATAAGTGTGATGACTGCGGGTAATATGAAATGCACGAGCGCGATTTCAAAAATCAGCATGGGAGCAGGGGTGGTGGGGCTCATTGCCGCCCATGCGCCGAATTGCCCGACAAGCCCGGAGGTTCCCATACCCGCGCCCGTAGGGGTGTTTGTCATATGGAAAACCATGGTGGATATTGGACCTGTGATTGCGGAAGCAATGATCGGCGGAATCCAAATTTGCGGACGGCGAAGTATGTTTGGAACTTGAAGCATGGAGGTTCCAAGCCCTTGCGCCAAAAGCCCGCCCCAACCGTTTTCTTTAAAGCTCATTACGGCAAAGCCAATCATGTTGGCACAGCAGCCCGCTACAGCCGCGCCTGCGGCAATGCCGCTTATACCCATCATGATACACAGCGCCGCGGAGCTTATGGGTAGGGTGAGCACCATGCCGACAATTACTGAAATAACAATGCCCATAGGCAAAGGCGCAAGCACTGTTGCAGAGTTTACAAAATCTCCCAGCCACAGCATGAAGGTATTGAGCGGAGGGCCGACCAAAATGCCGATAAAGCCGCCGGCAAGTATAGTTACGATAGGGGTTACAATTATGTCAAGAGGGGTTTTGCCCGCGACGAGCCTGCCGACCTCTGCGCCGACGAGTGCGGCGACATACGCGCCCACAGGTCCGCCCATTGCGTAACCAAACGCACCGGTGGCGGCGGAGGAGAATATTACAAGCGGTTTGTTTTTAAGACCGTATGCAATGGCAACGCCGATTGCCGCACCCACAACAGGGGATTTTGCGCTTAGTACATCGGTGAATTGCGCGAGTATGGAAAGCCCCGGGATTGCCGATAATTGAGAAATAATCAGCCCGATTATGAGGCTGGAGAAAAGCCCGAGCGCCATCGCCCCGAGCCCGTCGATAAACCAACGTTTAGCATATTTTTTGACAACTGTCATTGCAGAACCGTTTTTTTGCATAAAAAAATACCTCCTAAAAAGTTAATATCTGTGTGCGCCTTTGAAGCGCGGGAGAATATTGGTACTTTTTAAGCGGTACGTATACCGTAAACAGATTATCTGTGACTTAAAACTCGCGTGGCTTAAACTGCACGCGACACCATGAACGTGTTTTATTATACAAAAAAACACAGCGATTTGCAAGCATGAATTGTGAAAAAATCCTCAAACGGATTTTGCAGGTGTATGCTCATCAATAATAGGGAGCAAAACGGTAAATTTTGTGCCCTCGCCGACACGGCTGTCAACGGAAATACTGCCGCCGCAGCTGTCTAAAATCTGTTTTACAATGGCAAGCCCAAGCCCGTTTCCGTCGGAGGAATGCGATGTGTCGCCCTGATAAAATTTTTCAAAGATGCGCTCTTGTGCTTGCGCCGCAATACCCGCGCCGTTGTCCGCTATTTCAACCTTTACACTGTTGCCCGCGGCCATTAGCCGCACCCATAATACGCCGCCGTCGTGTGAAAATTTTATGGCGTTTGACAGCAGATTTATCCAAATTTGCTGTAGCATTTCTTCATTGCCGGTGTATAAAATGTCCTGCATGTCAATGTCGAGCTCTAAATTTTTGCCGCTCCATTCGTTTTCTAAAAGCACTAATGTTCTGCGAATTTGCTCATCAAGGGAAAACTGTGTGCTTGCTTCGGGAATTGCCTGATTTTCCAGCCGTGAAAGCCGCAGTAAATTAGAGGAAAGCTTGGAGAGCCGATTGCTTTCGCTGATTATGACGTCGGTGTATTCATCAAATTCCTCACGGCTGAGGTCTTTTGTTTTCAGCAAGCGCGCAAAGCCCTGTATGGAGGCGATGGGTGTTTTAAATTCGTGTGAAACGCTGCTTACAAAATCCTTGCGCAGATATTCCATGTTTTTAAGCTCGCGCGTCATTAGATTAAAATGATGAGTAAGCTGCCCGATTTCATCACTTGAGTCACAATCCACGCTCACGTCAAAATTGCCTTTGGCAACTTCTTTTGTGGCGCGCGTCAAGCGTTTTACGGGTTTGGTGATTTGCGTGACAGCGATAAGCATGAGCATTGCGCCGATCATAGCGCAAAATAAAAGCACGGTAACGGCGCTGCTGCGAAAGCTTACTAATTCGTTGTTTTCCGCATGAGAAGTCATAATTACAAAGCTGTCGCGCACTTTTATTACAGCAACGGGGAAGCCGGCTTCTCTTTGTTTGGAAAAATAAAGGGTGTTTTCTTTGAGCCCGTCCAGCGTTTGCGGGTCTATATCTGCGGGGAGATGCGTTTTGTGCGGTTCATAAATACTGATAGAATAAAACGGATTGCTCACCGTTTCGATGATGTCATCAAGCTCCATAGGCGTGGCGGAGAGTGTTACAATGTTTTTGGCGGTGGTGGTAATTTGCCCATGCATATCCTGCAAAATAGAATTGCGCACAAATCCTGACGCGACAAACATTGCGGCAATGCACGCGACAAACAATATTCCGATAAATACAAGTATAAATTTAAGTTGAATGGAACGAAATTGTTTCATATGTACCTTTCGGCTTTGTAACCGAGCCCGCGAATGGTAATGATTTTAAATTCGGGAAACTCGTCAAATTTTTCGCGCAGACGCTTTATGTGTACATCCACCGTGCGTTCGTCTGCTTCTGCGTCCATTCCCCAAATTTCGTCCATAAGCTGTTGACGGGTAAAAATTTTTTTGGGATAGGATAACAGCTTAAACAGCAGATAAAATTCTTTTTTGGGAAGCTCATAAATTTTGCCGTGAGCGCGCAGAGAAAGACTGTCATAGTCAAGCTCTACATCCTCGCCGAGCTGAAGTTTGTGCTCGTTTGCGATGTTTGCGCGCCGCAAAAGCGCCGACACACGCAGCAGCATTTCGTCCATGTCTATGGGCTTTACCATATAGTCGTCCGTTCCCACCAAAAAACCTTTTTTCTTGTCTTCAAAGGTTTCTTTGGCGGTGACCATTAAAACGGGCAGCGAAAAGCCCGCACTGCGCAGCTCTTCCACAAGCTCATAGCCGTTCATATTGGGCATCATGATGTCGCTTATGATGAGGTCGATATGCGTGGAATCCATCACGCGAAGCGCGTCTTCACCATCTTCCGCATGATAAACCTCATAGCCTTCCTGACCCAAGTAGGTAGCCATAAGCCGTCTTAAATTTTTATCATCTTCAACTACAAGTATGTGAAACATGGCACACTCCATTTTCTTTTTATAGTATAGCATCTTTATGAACCAAAAATGAAGTTATTTCGCGTTATATCGGGCAAATGCGGTATTTGCGCGCAAAAGGACGAACATTAAAATACGGCAAGATGTGTTTAATATTAAAAAAAAGAGTTGAATATAGCATAACTATCGTACAGTAATTTAAAAAAAATTAAATTTATAGGAGTGATAAAAAATGTTACATATCAATAAACCTTTGAAAAAATTTAAACTTTCTTCTCCGAATTTAGCGGTGTTTGAAGCGGATGAGGCAATGCCGCAAAATGCGCTTAATGAAAAATCAATTCCCGCAGAGGTCACATACCGTCTTATAAAGGATGAGCTTATTGATGAGGGGAACGCGCGTCAAAATTTAGCTACTTTTTGTCAGACGTATATGGAGCCTGAGGTCACGCGCTTGATGGCGGAAACGCTGGCGGTAAACGCAATTGACAAATCGGAATATCCTAAAATGACAGAGGTGGAAAACCGTTGTGTGAATATTATTGCAAGCCTTTGGCACGCGCCCGACGGGGAAGCAATGGGTACGTCCACCGTTGGTTCTTCTGAAGCGTGTATGCTCGGCGGCATGGCAATGAAATTCAGATGGCGCGAGCTTGCAAAAAAAGCAGGCATTGACATTAAAGCGAAAAACCCAAACATTATAATTTCATCGGGTTTTCAGGTGTGCTGGGAAAAATTCTGTGTTTATTGGGACATTGAGATGCGCACAGTTCCGCTTGATGAGCAGCATATGAGCATGAATATGGATGCGGTGATGGATTTGGCGGATGACTATACCATAGGCATTGTAGGCATACTCGGCATTACATACACAGGAAAATTTGATGATATTAAGAAGCTGGACGCGTTAGTAGAGCAATACAATAAAAAAGCAAAGGTGCCTATCGGTATACACGTAGACGGCGCGTCGGGCGGATTTTTCGCACCGTTTACAGACCCGCACCTCGAGTGGGATTTCAAGTTGAAAAACGTGCATTCCATTAACGCTTCCGGGCACAAATACGGTTTGGTATATCCGGGAATCGGCTGGGTGTTGTGGAAAAGCAAAGAATATTTGCCTGAAAAATTGATATTCTATGTAAACTATTTGGGCGGTGAACAGCCGACAATGGCGATTAACTTTTCGCGGTCGGGCAGCCAAATTATTGGCCAATATTACATATTTATGCGTTATGGGCTTGAAGGGCTGCGGCTGGTTCAAGGGCATACGCGGGATGTGGGACAGCACATTATTAAGGCAATTGAAGATTTCGGAATATTTGAGATTTACAATGACGGCAAAAACTTGCCCATACTTTGTTACAAGCTAAAGGATGCGTCTAAGCATAAATGGACACTTTATGAGCTTGCGGACAGGCTCGCAATGAAGGGCTGGCAGGTGCCTGCGTATACGTTGCCCGCTAATATGACGGACGTGCTTATTCAGCGTTATGTTGTACGTGCGGACCTCTCGTATAATATGGCGGACGCGCTCATAGAGGATATGCGCATGGCAATTGAATATCTTGAGAAGAATACGACTGCGGACGCACCCGGGAAAGCTAAGAGCGGTGCGCAGGGCTTTACTCATTAAAGTTTGCACAAATTGCACCCAAATAGGAGCAGAGATGTGCGGTTAAAAAAAGTTGAACAAACAAACTATATTGCGCGGTGGGGCGGCTTGTGCGTCGCCCCGCAATGCAGTATACAATGCGGAAAATAAAAAAAGGAGGCAGGGATATGAAAAGTATGGCAAATGTTGGTTCAAGCAAAAAACATCTGACGTTATTCGGATTTTTTGCGATTACAGCCGCGATGGTTATGACGGTATACGAATATCCGACGTTTGCGTCGTCAGGGTTCTCACTTATATTTTATTTGATTTTGGGCGGCGTTTTGTGGTTTTTGCCTGTTGCGCTGTGTGCCGCAGAGATGGCAACGGTAAAGGGCTGGGATACAGGCGGCGTGTATACATGGTCAGGTAATATGCTGGGTGAAAAATGGGGCTTCGCGAATATATTCTTCCAGTGGTTTCAAATTACAGTCGGTTTTGTAACGATGATTTATTTCATAATAGGCGCTCTTTCCTATGTGCTTCATTGGGACGCGCTTAACAGCAATCCGGTCATAAAATTTGTTGCTGTATTGGTGATTTTTTGGGCGCTTACCTTTTCGCAGTTTAAGGGCACACGCTTGACGGCAAAGATTTCTAAGATAGGCTTTATATTCGGCATCATGATTCCTGCCGTTGTGCTTTTTGCTCTTACGATAGGTTTTTTTGCGACGGGCGGCAAGAGCATTATGCCTCTGGATGCTAAAACGTTGGTGCCCGACTTTAGGCAAGTTAATACGCTTGTTGTATTTGTATCGTTTATACTTGCATATGCGGGCATTGAGGCTTCGGCAACACACGCTAACGAAATGCGCAACGTCAAAAAAGATTATCCGATTGCTGTAATTATGTTGGTGCTGCTTGCCATTGTGCTGAATACGATAGGCGGGATTTCCGTAGGCGCGGTAGTGCCCGCAAGCCAATTAGGGCTTTCAACAGGCGTAATACAGGGCTTTGAGGGCTTGGTAAACCATTTCGGGACGGGCATGGATTGGATAGTAAGCATAATTGCGATACTCATTTCGGTGGGCGTAATCGCGGAAGTGTCTGCATGGGTGGTCGGTCCGTCTTGGGGAATGCTTGAGGCGGGCAAAAACGGGCTTTTATCTAAAAAGCTGTCCGAAACCAATAAGCATGATGTTCCCACAAAGTTTTTGATATTGCAAGGGGTCATAGTGACGATATGGGCGGCGGTGCTGACCTTTGGAGGCGGCGGAAACAACGTGTCATTTTTTACCGCAATATCCCTTACAGTCGTAATTTATGTGGTGGGGTATATCATCTTTTTCCTCGCATATATCAGGCTGATACGCAAGCATACGGTGGCGGAGCTGCCGCGCGCGTTTGAAATTTCTAAGAAAAAGCCATTGAAGTATATACTGGCGTTTGCGGGCTTGATAGTTTCGATTATAGCACTCGGTATTTCATTTATACCGCCGTCACAGCTCACGGCAAAGGGCGCTCCCGAGCAATATTTGACTATACTCATAATCAGCTTTTTGGTGGTGGTGTTCATACCGTTTATCATTTATCACTTTATGAGAAAGAAGAACCCATTGCCTGCGGGCGTAACAATGCCGCCGGTGCAGGCGGATGAAGCGGAAGCCACACAGACGACCGATAAAGCGTCGGCGGGTGATGTGAAGAAGTAAGCATTTGCACAATGCTTTGAGCGTGAAGTGAACAAAATAAAAATCGGTCAAGAGAATTGCTTCCCTTGACCGATTTTTGGTTACTCTGTAATTAAGGTGACGAGAGTCGAACCCACACGTTTCTCGCTTGCCGCTTGCCCGCACTGCTTCGTTA
>JAVXIJ010000077.1:0-6782 GCA_036648415.1 Christensenella sp. | reverse complement strand
CCCGCAAGGGAGCAAGCTCCCTTGACCCGAAATGCTCCGCATTTCCACTAAAAATATATGGGTTATACATTATATATAGCTCATAACGGTTATGTACCTAAAAATTTAAATGCTGTTGCGGGCTGATACCCCCGCATTTGTAGGGGCGGATACCATCCGCCCGCTTAACACTCCCGCTTCCACAAACCTCACGGCTGCCATTCCCGCTTATCCGCCCCTACAATATCAATACAGAATTTAACTTAAAAATCAAACGCCCGCCGCCCATGCCAAACGCTTATACCTTATGGTTTTTATGATTTGATTTTAAGTATCCCTGCATAAGTTTACAATTTATTCACAAAATAACGTTCTTGTTTATCATCCTTCTTTTTTTTATAATAATCCATATTAAATTTTGATTGGATGATAAAATTGCTGACTGAAAAAAGCAAAAAAATTTGGAGCCTTATCGGTAAAAATACAGCATCCTTTGCATTTTGCATGGGTTGTATTTATTTATTTATGTTCCTTTTCGGCAATGCAAACACACTCGTAAGCGTTGCAATTGTGGTGGGGCTCATGTCCCTGCCGCTCATTGACCCGCAAGTAAACCACAAACAAATGGCGCTCACCGTGTTTCTGTTGTTTTTGTTGTCAGGTCTGGGGGCATTATTATCCCTCGTAAACATTGGCCTAAGCATTTTTTGCAATTTCACCGTAATCATAGTTATTATGATTTTTACGCTTGAGCCGCAAAAGCTCAAACCATATATGCCGTTTTTATTGTGTTATATCTTTTCACAAGGCAGTCCTGTTGCAGGGCATGACCTCACACTGCGCATACTTGCCCTCACGGCAGGCGGGGCAGCTGTCGCACTTATTTCGTATTTTACATGGCAACACAAATTAAAGGATGCGCCCGCGCGCCCGATGCGCGAGCAAATTCGCATAAGCGCAAAGCACAAAAGCTTTATACTGCGCCTCGCAATAGGACTTGTAATCGCAAGCATTATCGGATTTATTTTTCATCTTAAAAAGCCTATGTGGATTAGCATAGTTGTAATGTCGCTGACGCAAATCGACCTTCAACAAACACACGAACGCATTAAATATCGCATAATTGCTTCGATTGCAGGCATATTCTTCTTTCTGCTGTTCTGTCAGCTTTTAGTTCCGCAGGAATATCTTTTTATATTTATCATATTCCTCGGATATTTAAGCTCTTGGGTAAAAGAATATAAATATGCGCAAGTTATCAATACTATAAGCGCTATCAACGCAAACCTTGTGCTGTTTGATGTCGGCACAGCTATTGAAACACGCCTGCTGTTATTGGGAATCGGAATTGCCATAGTACTTATTCTGTTTCTTTTGGAACGCGCGACAAAGCATTTTTTACAGCAGCATAAAATCAATAACTACCATAAACCCCCCGCCGCCGCTTAAAGTTCAAAACCTCGGGGCTCTGCCGCCCACACCACCCTGCTATCTGTACGGAAGGATACTATGCCTCTGTAGGGGCGGATACCATCCGCCCGCCTAACCTTGCCGCAATCACTGCCACTCCCACTATCCGCACAACCATCCGCCCGAAGCCCTTAAGACCCTAAGACCTTAGGGCTCTGCCCTAAACACCCGCAAGGGAGCAAGCTCCCTTGACCCGAAATGCTCCGCATTTCTAATAAAAAATATATGAGTTATACATTATGTACAGCACTTACGGTTATGTGTCTGAAAATATAAATGCTGTTACGGGCGGATATTATCCGCCCCTACAAGTTCAAGACCTCAGGGCGCTGCGCTCAACCCCAGCTGAAAATATAAATGCTGTTGCGGGCGGATTATCTCCCCCCCATTTCCAATCATTCATCGCCCTTAAACTCCACATCCGAAAGCTTTGTGCTAATGCGAATCGACCGTTTTTGCACCGATTCCAAATGATTTTGCGCGGCATTCAAAGAATTTTGTGTTTTTTGGAGCATATCCGCAAATGTTTCAAACTCCGATTTGATACCCGAAAGCATATCAATAATTGCCGCCGAATGCTGCTGTATGCTAAACGTACGAAAACCCGTTTGCAAGCTCGTCAAAAACGCGCAAAGTGTGGTCGGACCCGTCACCATCACGCGATATTTGCTTTGCAATCTGTCCGCCAACCCCAGGCGAATAACCTCCGAATACAGCCCCTCCGACGGTAAAAACATAATCGCAAAATCCGTTGTTTGCGGCGGAGCAATATATTTTTCGCTAATCTTTTTCGCCTCTGTAATAACCGCCTGCACAAATTCTTTTTGCGCGGACATAAGCGCCGCCGCCTCTCCGCTTTCACCAAGCGAAAGCACCTTTGAATAACGATCCATGGGGAATTTTGAATCTATGGGCAGCAATACATCCGCCCCGTCCTCACGCGGCATACGCACCGCAAATTCCACCGCGCCGCTGCCGCCGATAACGGCATTCTCAATAAATTGCCCGGGCGCTAAAAAGTCAGAAAGCAGCTTATGAAGCTGTGCTTCTCCCCATATTCCGCGCGTTTTAACCCCCGAAAGTATGCTTTTGAGGTCGCCTATACCGCTTGTGAGCGCGCGCACCTCGCCCATGCTCTTATAAACCTGCTCAAGCTGCTCGCTCACCCGTGCGAAAGACGAATTCAGCCCGCTTTTAAGCGTTGTTTCAAGCTTTTGATCCACAGAAAAACGTATTTCCGCAAGCTTTTCCTCCACCGTATGCCGCAAAAGCTCCACGCTTCCGTTATTAGCCGTCGTCGCCTTGCCCACCGTGTCAAGCACCATGCCCGAAAGTATATTAAATTGCTGCGCAAGCTCTGTGCGCAGCGCCGCCGCATCACTTGTCTTTGCGTTCTGCCGCACAATGATGATAATGCACAACACCGCCAAAATCGCTATGCCCGCTATAATAATAATTTCCATTTTTCGCACCTCCATGCCTTTATCTGCTATTTTATCATACCATATACTCGTAACAAACAGTCGCATAATCCGCCGAATTTTTTATCGCGCGCGCACAAAATAATATAAACCCCGCTTCCGCAATTACGCGAAAACGGGGTTTATTTGTTCTGCACCGACATTTTACAAGAGCCGCACTACATCAACGGCGGCATTGCTTCACAATGCCTCGCATTGATTATTTTTCTTCTGACAACCCTTTATAATATTCGTATCTTTCCTTTGCTTCCTCTTCGGATTTTGCAAACAATGCGTCCGCATTTTCCGGGAAAAGCTTTTTCAAAGACTTATAACGCGTTTCGCTCAATATGAAATCTTGGAAACTCGCGGTAGGTGCTTTAGAATCCAGTATAAACGGATTCTTGCCCTGCTCCTTAAGCTCCGGATTGAAACGATAAAGCTGCCAATAGCCCGCTTCCACAGCGCGTTTTTCTTCATGCTGCGTTTTGCCCATGTTTATACCGTGGTTGATACACGGCGCATAAGCGATAATAAGGGACGGCCCTTTATATTCTTCCGCTTCACGCATTGCCTTTAGAAGCTGTCCTTGGTTTGCGCCCATTGCAACACTTGCAACATACACATAGCCGTATGTCATGGCAATTGCGCCCAAATCCTTTTTCTTAACTTTTTTGCCCGACGCCGCAAACTTCGCAACAGAACCTGTAGGCGTTGCTTTGGAAGCCTGCCCGCCTGTGTTGGAATAAACCTCGGTATCCATTACAAGAATATTAACGTCCTCGCCTGAAGCCATAACGTGGTCAAGTCCGCCGTAACCAATGTCATAAGCCCAACCGTCGCCGCCGAACACCCACACAGATTTTTTGATGAACAAATCCTGCTGTGCAAGTATGTTTTTGCAAATGTCGCACTTATCGGCAACCTTTTCCAGCGCCGCAACGAGTGCCGCAGACGAAACCTTAGAAGCCTCGCCGTCGTCCGCTGTTTCGAGCCATGCTTTCATTGCTTCCACAACCGTCGCGTCTTTCTGTCCGTCCGCTTCAATTGCCTCTTTTACTTGATTTTTAAGAGCGCTGCGGCGTGCCGCAAACGCAAGGTGCATTCCATAGCCAAACTCCGCGTTGTCTTCAAACAACGAGTTTGCCCATGCCGGACCTTTGCCCGCATCGTTAGTGGTATATGGGCAAGTCGGTGCGCTTCCGCCGTAAATAGAAGAGCAGCCCGTTGCATTGCCGACAACCATTCTGTCGCCGAACAGCTGTGTTACAAGCTTAACATACGGTGTTTCGCCGCAGCCCGCGCACGCGCCCGAGAACTCGAACAACGGCTTTAGGAACTGACTTTCGGGAACAAGGTTCTTCTTGATTTCAACCTTCGGTTCAGCAAGCGCCGCCGCAAATTCCCAATTTTCCGCCTGTGTTTTTTCCATTTCCGCAAAAGGCTTCATGATAAGCGCCTTTTCCTTTGCCGGACAAATATCCGCACAGTTTCCGCAGCCCGTGCAATCGAGCGGTGAAACCTGAATACGATAGCTGAATCCGTCTTTGCCGCGTGCAGCTTTGGTTGCATAGCCTGCCGGAGCAGCCGCCATTGCCGCCTCATCCGCAAGGAACGGACGAATTGCCGCGTGCGGGCATACATATGAACACTGGTTACACATAATGCAGTTATCCATCTGCCATTCGGGTACCTTTACAGCAATACCGCGTTTTTCAAATTTCGTTGTACCCACCGGTACAAAGCCGCGCGGGTCAAATGCCGAAACAGGAAGCGCATCGCCTTTTTGTATAAGTATCGGATGCACCACATCACGGAAATAATCATCATTCGGAACAGCCACGGGAGCTGCGCCCTCTGTGGTGGTCGCCCAGCTCTGCGGATATTTAACTTCCTCAACCGCCATGCCTGCGTCCACTGCTTTGTAGTTCATGTTTACAATGTCGTCGCCCTTTTTACCGTAAGACTTTTTGATTGCTTTCTTCATATAATCAACTGCATCCGTTTCGGGAATAACCTGCGCGATTTTGAAGAATGCCGCCTGCATAACCATGTTGGTTCTGCCGCCTAAGCCAATAGCACCTGCAATTTTGATTGCGTCAATATTGTAGAATTTCAACTTTTTCTCAGCAATAATGTTTTTCATCGTTGCCGGAATTTCATTTTCCATATCCTCAAGCGACCAAGGCGAGTTCAAAAGGAATGTACCGCCCTCTTTTATGCCCTCTAACACATCATAACGAATTACATATGACGGGTTGTGGCAAGCCACCATGTTCGGCTGTGTGATAAGGTATGCCGACTGAATAGGTGTTTGTCCGAATCTCAAATGCGAAATCGTGATACCGCCTGATTTTTTGGAATCATAGGAGAAATACCCCTGCGCGTACATATCGGTGTGGTCACCGATGATTTTGATTGAGTTTTTGTTCGCGCCCACCGTGCCGTCCGAGCCGAGCCCATAGAACTTCGCGCTGAACATTCCTTTAGGTGAAGAATCAATCTCATCTTTAATATCAAGGGACGTATTGGTTACGTCGTCATTGATACCGACCGTGAAATGATTTTTCGGTGAAGCAGCTTTCATGTTGTCATAAACCGCTTTTACCATAGAAGGCGTATATTCTTTTGAACCAAGACCGTATCTGCCTGCCAAAACTTTTATGAATCTGCCCGCTTCAAACATCGCCGTAACAACATCTTCATATAAAGGCTCGCCCAAGCTGCCGGGTTCTTTTGTTCTGTCGAGCACTGTAACAGTTTCTGCGGTTTGCGGGATCGCGCCCACAAATGCGCTTGCGTCAAATGGTCTATACAGATGAACTTTCACAAGGCCGTATTTCTCGCCCTGCGCGTTCAGATAATTGATTGCTTCTTCTGTTACGTCACAGCCGCTGCCCATTGCAACAACTACGTGCTTTGCATCAGGAGCGCCGACATAATCAAACAAATGATACTGTCTGCCGAATGTCTTAGCAAACTCGTTCATAATATCCTGCACTATTCCCGGTGTAGCATCATAATATTTGTTTGCCGCTTCCCTGTTTTGGAAGTATATATCCGGATTTTGTGCCGTACCCTGCTGATGAGGATGATCGGGGTTCATGCCGCGTGCGCGAAATTCCTCGATTGTTTTAGGGTCAACCATCTCTGCGAGCTTGTCATAATCCAAAAGCTCAATTTTTGATACTTCATGTGATGTTCTGAAACCGTCAAAGAAATGTACAAACGGAACCTTTGCTTTTAAAGTTGCAAGGTGCGAAACCGCCGCCATGTCCATGGTTTCCTGTACAGAACCCGCGCCGAGCATTGCAAAACCCGTTTGACGCGCCGCCATAATATCGGAGTGGTCACCGAAAATCGAAAGCGCATGAGCCGCAAGTGCTCTTGCCGATACATGGAACACTGCCGGTAAAAGTTCGCCCGAGATTTTATACATATTTGGAATCATTAACAGCAATCCCTGTGATGCCGTGAAGGTGGAAGTAAAAGCCCCCGCCGCAAGTGAACCGTGCACCGCGCCCGCAGCCCCTGCCTCAGATTGCAGTTCTGTGATTTTCATTGTTTGTCCGAAAAGATTTTTTCTTCCTGCTGCCGCCCATTCGTCGCAAGACTCCGCCATTGGCGATGATGGAGTAATCGGGTAAATCGCGCCGACGTCTGAAAACGCATATGCAACGTGCGCAGCGGCGGTATTACCGTCAATTGTTTGTTTTGCCATGTTTAATGACCTCCTAATTTTTTAATTCTTAAAAATATTCATAACATTATAATTATAGTATTCAGCGCACCTAAAAGTCAAGGAATACAGCCTTATTCCCCGCGTTTTTTGCAATTTTAACAAGATACATCAAAATAACGCTTGCTTAATTT
>JAVXIJ010000076.1:0-6851 GCA_036648415.1 Christensenella sp. | reverse complement strand
CAGCAGGCGAAAAGACTTTGTTTCAGGCGTATTGTTCGACTCTCGTCACCTTATGTCAATCAAAATAACCTATGTCTATCAAATCTTTTAGGAAACGGGCCATGTAATCGCTTCCCGTTTCCGGCCAATGCCAGTTTTGACGTAAAAGCGTCTGCGTTGTGAAGCTGTTATCTACAGTAACGGGCAGCACCGTCTTTCCTTTTGCCATATTTTGATATGCCACCAGATTGGTCAAAAGCTCGGCACGGGTCTTGTCTTTCATTGCATCACTGAGCGCTTTGGCAAACAGCTCGTCCTCTACAAGCTCGATAGACAGCCCGAGCGTCTTCATTGTCGCAATCAAATCGCCCACATAGACAGTGTGAGGATTATACGGATGAAATACCCGACAATCTTCAGGCGTGTGCATCAACATCAAAATCGCTTGTGTGGTGCTGTCTATAGGTGCAAGCTCCGCTGTATGTAAATAGCCGGAATAAGGAAAACAGCCAATTACTTTGTAGGCACGCAAATTGCCCACAAAGCTATTGGCATTTGCGTTGATTTGAAATTCCCCGTCCGCGTTTCGCGCCATTAGGTTTCCCACCCGCATTATCTTGGCGCGCAGACCGCTTTTTGCCGCCGCGTCTAATATAGTTCGCTCCGCCAAAAACTTGCTGTGTACATATTGATTATCCAAATTTTGCCCGAAATACAGCATTTGCTCTGTCATGTGCAAGGAACGCGGCGGGTCGCCGTCTATGGAAAAGCCTGCGATACTTGCCGTGGATATTTGCACCATACGTGCGCCGATATGCAGGCAAAACGCCACAAGGTTTTGTACGCCCTGCGCGTTTACGCGGAAAATGCTGTCGTCCGCCGCAAAGTGTGAAACGTTTGCCGCGCAGTTGATGACCGTGCCGATACCCGCTGTTCTAAGCTGCTTGAGCGACCGTTCATCGGTAATATCGCCCTCCACCGCAATAACGCGGCTGCCTATTTCTTCCTCGAAGCTTTTCTCAAAATAGTAAAACAGCATTTGCTTGAGGCGGGTTTGCACATCCTCGAGCCGTCCTTTGCGCATAAGGCAATATATTTTTTGTGTTCCGTTGTCTTGCAGCAATTCGCGCAACATATGTGAACCGAGAAAGCCCGTCGCGCCCGTCAACAAAACATTTCCCAAGTCCTCGCCCGTTCCCTCACGCAATGCGGATAATTGATTGCTTTTGAGCATTTGGTCGATATTGTCATATGAAAAGCAATCTTTCTGCTCTATTGGCTTTTGTGCCGCGCCGCTGTTTTTTATGAGCTGCGCCAGCGCGCGCGGTGTCGCATTTGCAAAAATGTCACCATAGCTTAGCGGAGCACCGTTTTCAAGGGTGATGTTCCTATCTTTTGCGGCAATCACAACACGCGTAACAGAGAGCGACGTGCCGCCCACCGCAAAGAAATCATCCAGCGCGCCCACCGTTTGCAGTTCCAAGGTTTCCGCAAATATTTCACAAAATGCGCGTTCCTCATCATCCTTCGGTTCAACATATTCGCCCGTACGCAGCAGCTCGGGTGTAAGCAGAGCCCTGCGATCCGTCTTTCCGTTGGCGTTTAAGGGTATGGCTGCTATTTGCATATACGCCGTCGGAACCATATACACCGCAAGCGTTTGCAGCAGCGCCTGCCGCACATCTTCCGCCGCAACCGCCGTGTCCGCCGTATAATAAGCGCAAAGCTGATCGTCGCCCTGCACCTTTCGTATGTCGGCTACCGCCTGCTTTATGCCTGCTACCGCGCGCAGAGCCTCTTCGACCTCGCCAAGCTCGATACGCAAACCGCGCAGCTTGACCTGTCCGTCGCTTCTGCCGAGAATCTCGATTTCGCCCGCTTTTGTCCACCGCGCAAGGTCGCCCGAACGATATACGCGCTGCCCGTTATATTGCACAAACTGTTTTTCCGTTTGTTCGGGCAGATTGAGATACCCACGCGCTACGCCGCGCCCGCCGATCCACAGCTCGCCGACCACCCCTGTAGGGAGCTCGTTGCCGTTCAGATCCATTACATATTCGTGCACGCCCAAAAGAGGTGCGCCCGCCGTTACAGCCATGCCCGCCGTGATACGCTTTGCGTTACACGAAACCGTCGTTTCCGTCGGCCCATAGGTATTGAGCAATATTCTGTCTGCATTCCCGCCAAAAAGTCGCTCTGCCAGCGCCGGCGGATATTTCTCTGCGCCCGCCATTACCACACGGCAGCGGCGTATCGCCGAGAGCAGCGCGGGATAGGTCGTATATTCCATCATGCGCGACGGCGTGGCATTAAACGCGTCCGCGCCTGTCTTTTCAAACAATTCCGCCAGCTTGATTGGGTCATGAGCGGCATCTTCATCCGCAAGCACCAGCGTAAGCCCATTACATAGCGCGCTCATACATTCCTTTAAAAACATATCAAAGGTTACGGTGGTGATAGACAACATACGCTGCGCGTGCTGTGTAAGCGCCCAAATATGCCTGTTTTCAGGGTGCGCGGTCACGTAATTGGCAATGCTGTGGTGCTCTATCATAACACCTTTTGGTTTTCCTGTAGAGCCGGAGGTATAGATTATATAGGCGAGCTGCTCCGGTGTGACTGTTACCTGCGGTCGCGTTTTCGGGGCATTCGCATACAGCGTATCTATGCACAGCGCCTTTTCATGAGCGTCGGCGTATTCCTCCGTCGTGAGCAGCCATTTTGCGCCGCTGTCCTGCATTATCTGCGCAATGCGCGCCTTGGGATATTTTGGGTCAAGCGGCACATAACAGCCGCCCGCCTTTAATATACCCAGCATGGCAATGAGCACACGTCCTGTACGCGGCAGCAAAAACGCCACGCGCTCTTCGGGGGATATTCCCATTTTAATAAGCGTATTGGCAAGCATATTGGCTTGTTCATCAAGCTTTGCATAGCTATATTCGCCCTCACACGCAATCAACGCTAAATGCTGCGGCATGTTTTGCGCCGAGCGCTCAAACATTCCGTGCAGCGTACCGCAAGCCGCTTCCCCCTGCGTATGGTTAAATTCGCGAATGCGGCGGTGTTCTTCCTCCGACA
Organism: Christensenella sp.; assembly: GCA_036648415.1. GTDB lineage: Bacteria > Bacillota > Clostridia > Christensenellales > Christensenellaceae > Christensenella. Next base: position 3,791 of record JAVXIJ010000076.1, on the reverse strand, counting down.
TCAGCGACACGGTGCATATTTGCGCGTCGGGCGCGTCCAGCATATTTTTGAGCGCAGTCGCCAGCGTGTCTGCAAAACGTTCCATTAGGTGCTGAGAATACAGCGCGTCGTCGTATGCGACAGCAAATACAAATTCGCCGTTGCGTTCTTCCACATGGATGGATATTTTAAATTTGGGCGTGTTGAGTCCAAATGGTAAAAGCTTCATGAGTTTGCCGTCGATGATGTGGTCTTCCACTATACCCAGCTCGCAGGCATACATGATAGACGGGAAAAACCCGTGATCTGCGGCGATTTGCGTATATGGATATTGCTCGTGCAGCATGGAGCCACGCAGATTTTCCTGTGCCGCGTCTATGTATTTGCGCACAGTTTGCCCCTCACGGCGCGCAAGCACCAACGGCAGTGTGCGCACAAACATGCCGACGCTGTTTTGCAAACGTAGGTCGCTGCGCCCGCTGCTGACTGTGGATAAAGCGGCAATTTCATTTCTTGTCCAGCGACTGACAGTATATGCCGCCGCCGCAAAAAACAGTCCGGCGGGGGTATAACCGTTCTTTCTGCAAAAATCCTCTACTTTGTCGCGCTGTACCGTTTTCGCCGCGTCACGCATACTGCCCACCCTGCCTGACGGATTGGAAATGTCACCTGCGATTTCGCTTGCGCCCTCCACAACCTTTAAGCAGCCGTCAAAATAATCTTTATCCGCCTGCCACTGCTCGCTGCCCTCTCTGCGCTGCTCTAAAAGCGCGGCATGAAAACCTGAAATTTGCTCTTTTTCAAGCGTCTGTCCGTCATACGCCGCCGCAAGCTCATGCAAAAATAAATCCAGCGACGCGCCGTCAAACACAATATGATGAAAATCCGCAAGCATACTGAGCTTTTTATCGCAGGAAATTATTTCCACGCGATAAAGCGGACCCTTTGCAAGGTTAAACGGCTGTATGAACGCCGCCGCATGCGCTGCGAGCTCCTCTTTCGTCATCTCAAGCAACGCGACACGCGCAGGCTCATCAGACGGTATTTGCTGTATTTCCTCTGCATCGTCCGCAATGTGCATTTTTAATATCGGATGCGCGTCGATAACCGTCCTTGCTGCTTGTTTCAGCCTTTGCGCTTCTACACCCTCCGGCATATCCACACGAATGGGGATGTTATAAAGCAACGCATCGGGGCGCTTTAGGCAATCCAAATAAACGCCTAACTGACTGCCCGACAGCGGATAACCCGCTTGCTCTTCTATTTCTTCTCCCTGCTCTGCTTTTTGTGCGCTCGCACGCAACAGCGCCTCCTCAATGGTTTGCACTGTCGCCCGTTTCAAAAGCTCGTGCACCGTAGGCGCAACGCCGAAGTGCTTTTTCAGCCGCGTGACCAGCTTTATGGTGGAAAGGGAAGTGAGCCCCGCACGCGTCAAATCATCTGTGTTTCCCGCCTGTAAATCGCCCAGCACTTCTGTAAGCACCGCGCGTATATGCTCTGTCCGTTCGTCTGCGCGGAGCGTTTGCGGATCGGTTACAACACTCAGGTCTATTTTTTCAAGCTTGATCGGTCCTAAATCTATTTCTTGAGCAGCAGCTTGTGAATCGCGCGTCAGCAAGCTGCTCACCACCATATTTTCCAGCGCAAGCACCGTGCATTCCGCCAATATGCTTTTCACGGGCAGCGACACATGAAACCGTTTTTCAATTTGCGTTGCCAGCTTGATTGCGGAAAGTGAGGTAATGCCCGCGCGCAACAGGTTTTCTGTCGCGTTAAAGCCGCTGTGCCCCAATATGCCCGCCACGATTTCGGCGATACCCTTGCCAAGCTCTGTCTGTGCAAAACCGCCCGATTCCTGCTGCGCATTGCCAAACACGGGCGGCGGAAGCTTGCGCCTGTCCACCTTACCGTTTGGATTCAGAGGGATAAACTCCACCTGCATGGTCGCCGTCGGCACCATATAGGGGGGCAGCACTTCTTCTATAAATTGATTTAGCTGCTCTGTTTGCACAGTTTCGCCGCTCACAATATAGGCAACGGCACATTTGCCGCCGCCGGGCGCGTCCATGGGAACAACGGCGGCATTTGTTACGGCAGGATATTCGCGTATGCGTCCCTCAATTTCAGTGAGTTCCACGCGAAAACCACGAATTTTGATTTGGAAATCTCTGCGCCCCACAAAGTCTATCGTGCCATTCGGCAAAAACCGCACCACATCTCCGCTGCGGTAAATCCGCGCGTAGTGCGTTTCCTGTGTAAACGGATTGGGGGTAAATTTTTCCTCTGTGAGATCGGGGCGGTTAAGATAGCCACGCGCCACACCTCGCCCCGCAATGCACAGCTCTCCCGCCACACCTACAGGCGCTAAACGGTCGTGCCGATCGAGCACGTAAAGCCGTGTATTGTCTATTGCCGCGCCTATGGGCACGCGGTCATAAAGCTTGTCCACGCAAAACCGCGTGACAAGCACTGTACATTCCGTTGGACCGTAAAGATTGGAAAGCAAAAAATCTTTCGGCGGTTCGATGGGAACAAGCGCCTCCCCACCCACAGAGAGCGCGCGCAGCGATTTATTTTCCATACATTCGGCAAACTGTCGCCCCAGCTGCGTGGTGAAAAATGCAACGGTAATATTGTTTTTTTCGATATATTCGTTGATTCCTTCTATATCAAGGCGCATTTCCGCGGGAATGATGTGCAGCTGCGCCCCCGCGGTAAGCGTGGGATACATATCCATAAGGCAGGCGTCAAACCCAAAGCTCGCATAAGCGGAAACGCCGTCGTTTTCGGTCAATTGATATGTACGGCGATACCACGCGCAAAAATGCGTAAGATTATTATGGCAAAGCATAACGCCCTTGGGGTTTCCCGTTGTGCCGGAGGTGTAGAGCAGCACCATTAGGTCATCGGGCTGTGGCTCTTGCGGCAGGGCGGAAGCGCGCGGAAGCGTATCAATATCCTCTGTGTACAAAAATTCTCCTGTGAATCCGGGTACACATCCCGCAAGCTCCCGATCCGCCAAAATAAGCTTTACACCCGCGTCACTTAGCATATATTCCAAACGCTCAGACGGGTAGGATGGGTCCATAGGCAAATAAGCCGCGCCGCTTTTGAGCACACCCACGGCGCATATAGGCATCATTTTAGTGCGCCCGACCATTACGCCCACACAATCGCCGCCATGGATGCCGCGACGGCATATCTCCGCCGCCAGCCGATTTGTCTGCTCATCAAGCTGTGCATAGGTAAGCGTACACGCACCCGCCCGAACGGCGGGGTGTTCGGGTGTGCGTGCCGCCTGTTTGCGAATCAGCGACACAACCGTTTCGTTGATGTCCCCGTCGGTTTGCTCTCCCGCAAAATCGGATATTATCTGCTGCGTCTGCCGCTCCGGCAGCTCTATTGCGTCTATGAGCGGCAAAGAAGGATTTTTGCATACCCGCTTTAGAGTCGTTTGCAGCTGCTCCAAAAAATTAAATGCCACTTCATCCTCATAAAGCGCCTGCGCGTAGGAAAGGTCAATCGCAAGCTTTTGTTCATCCTTGCGTATCTCTATCTGAAAATCATAAGCAAGCGCCTGCCGGCGCACGCGGAACGGCGCTATGCGCAGCTCGCCAACTTGCATTGTCGGAATTTCATGCAAATAATTCACTATTACGTCAAAGAGCGGGGCACGCGAAGCGTTCCGTTCGGGCGCAAAACGCGATACCAGCTTTTCAAACGGATAATCCTGATGACGTTTTACGTCCTTTAAAGTTTGCGCCGTTAAAAGCGCATATTCTTCAAATGTCTTGCCCGCCTCCGGCTTTAGG